>NZ_JBHWWZ010000023.1:0-80474 GCF_042730275.1 Rhodococcus sp. NPDC060086 | reverse complement strand
TCGGAGGCGTGCTCGATCAGGATGGTGCGGGCTTTCTCGAAGTCGCAGGGGTTCATGGTGCGGGGGTAGTGCTGGCAGAAGTAGGCGATCTGCCGTGCCTTCTCCGCATCCAACAGACCGGATGAATACGCTTCGCGTACTTCCGGTTCCAGCCGCAGTAGCCGAGCCAGTGATTCGATGCGGTGGCATTCACCGAGTTCGAGGTGGGTGGCGGCGGCGAGCCAGTGGGCGGGGCTGCGGTAGCCGTGTTCGCGGACGGTGTCGCGTTCGATCATCGCGATCATCAGGTCGACGCGGTGTACCTGCCAGGTGTGGATTTCGGCGGAGACGGCGAGCGTCTCGGCCATCAGTTGTGTGTTGTCGAGTTTCCAGAGGTCCCCACCCATGATCGAATTCTATAGAACACATATTCGCATGACAAGGGATTGTCGAACGTTGATTCGAGTTCTGTTGCGGGTCTCCATTCACGCAACGACTCCAGTCACTCCATGGAGACCCACGAACAGGTCAGCGCAGAATCGTCAACACCACCACGGAGTCCGTGTTGGCGACGAGCTTGTGCATGATTCCCTCGTCGACGTGCACTGCCGTGCCCGGAACGAGCGAGACCGTCTTGTCTGCGGTGCTGAACGACACGTCACCGCTGGTGGCCTGCACCAGGATCGGGGCCGGTGCACGATGGTCCTTCAGGACCTGCCCCGCGGCGAACCCCATCCGGATCACAGTGGCGCCCGGCCTCGACACGAGCTTCTCGAGGCGCGGGACGTCCCCGTCCTTGACATCGAGGTGGGTGAGTCCCTCGATCACCGTCATGGTGGCGTCGGAACCGGTTGTGTCAGTCATCATGCCGCCTTCTTCTTCGCGATGATCTCGATCGCAACGAGGTGCTTCTTGTATTTCGTGAACGTGGACCGCATCTGCAGCACCCGTGCCCGAGCGTCGGAGTCCCGCAGTACGTTGCCCACGAATTTCACTGTACCGACGAGACCTTCGTCGGCGAGGATGCGCTGGGGTTCGAGCAGCGCCATCGGCGCGAAGCCCACGGTTTCGACCTCGAACCCGGCGTCGACGAGGAGCTTCGTCCATTCCGCCGCGGTGAGTGGACGTGCATTGACCTTGATGGACCGCGCAAGAGACTTGCGGATCTCGGTCTTGATCTCGTCGTCGACCTCGTCGGGTTCGATCGCCAGTTCGTGGATCGCGTAGCGCCCGCCCGGACGCAGCACGCGCAGCGCCTCCGCGATGATCTCGGACTTGTGCTTGTCGGTCTGCATCGTGAGCATCGCCTCGCCGACGACGACATCCGCGGTTGCGGAGTCGAGTCCGGTCTTCGAGGCCTCACCACCGACGACCTTCCCCGCGCCGCCGAGTGCCTTCCGGGTCAGGGAGGCTGCGCTCTCATCGGATTCGACGCCCACGTAGCTCTTCGGTGCGTAGTCGAGGATGTTCTGGGCGGTCCGGCCGAGACCCGGCGCGAACTCGACGACGTCGACGCCGCGCAGTTTCGCGTCGGCAAGCATCCGTTCGGTCAGTTCTTTCCCACCGGGACGCAGGACGCGTTTGCCGAGGCGTGCGAGGAGCCAGTGTCCGGGCAGGTGAGCAGCATCCCGGTCGGCCAGCGGCAGTGCGTCGTCGGCTGTGTGCTTGTCGTTCATAGTCTTCGGCCTCTCTCGGTCCACATCCTATTTACCGGAATAATGTACGGTAAATTCCCATGGTGGTGAAGACGTCGGTGATCTCATGCGCAGTCATCAACACGCCTGCGCCTTCGGCCGCAGCGCGCCCGAGCGCGACACCCACGGTTTTTGCCGACGCGGAATCCAGGTGCGCGAACGGTTCATCGGCAAACACGACCGACGGACGCGCGAACAGCGCCCGGGCCAGCGCCGCGCGGCGCTGCATTCCGCCGGACAACCGGAAGGGTGGAAGATCGGCAACGTCCCCGAGCCCTACCGCGTCGAGCGCCCGATCGACCTCCGGATGCGACCCCGACGACCACACGCTCCGCCCCCGTGCACCGAGTCGGACGTTCCTCCCCACCGTCATCCACGGCAGCAGCCGTGCTTCCTGGAACAGCATTCCCTGGCGCTCGACCCGGCGGGTGACGGTGCCGGCCGACGGTTCGAGCAGTCCGGCGGCGGCATGCAGCACCGTGGTCTTGCCCAGCCCTGATTCGCCGAGTATCACCAGGATTTCACCGGCGTCGAGACGTAACGACAGGTCCTCGACGATCACCCTGCCACCGCGCGACAGGCCCACCCTGTCGAATTCGATCAAAGGAACTCCGTGAACCGTCATCATTCCTCCTCGAGAATTCGTACACTGGTCGTCGCGCTGTCGGTGGCAACCATGCTGCTCACCGCGTGCGGCACCGACGACGACACGTCGGCCTGCGGAGCCGAGACCCCGGTGAGCGGCGCCGACTCGGGCCTTCCCGACTCTCTGAACGTCGGTGTCGCGAACAACGTGGCCATGGCCGCGCCGTTGACCCGACTCGACGACCTCGATATCGCCACCACCTCCACGAGGACCGCGAGCACCCCGGAGGAGTTGCGTACCAACTTCATTGCCGGAAACTACGACCTCGCCGCCATGCCGATCAACATCGCGGCGAACCTGTGCGCGCAGGGCATCGATCTCGTGCTGGTCGGCACGGTGAGCGGCAACATCGTGCACCTGATGGGCCCCGAAGGCACAGCACTCGACGATTTGCGCGGACACACCGTGCACATCCCGTTCCAGAACGACATCATCGACCTGGTGGCCCGACAGATCTTCGACAGCGCCGGGATGACCTACAACGGTGAGAACCCCGATGTCACTCTGCAGTACCACCCCACACCGCTCGACATCGCGACCGGCTTGACGTCGGGGTCGATGCAGTATGCGATTCTCCCCGAACATCTCTCGACGGTGGTGGCCGGAGCAAGCGACAGCGTCGTCGAAGCACAGAGCTTGCAGGACCTGTGGGTGGAGCAGACCGACGCGTCGTCCCTGCCGTTCGCCGGATTCGTACTCCGCGGCGAAGTGGCGCGCGCGTACCCGGATCTCGTCGGCGCCCTGCAGACGAATCTGCTCGGCTCGGTCATCGAGGTCGTGTCCGACCCACAGCGGGGCGCGGTCACGATCGCCGACATCGTCCCGATCCCCGCCGACGTGGTCGGTCGGGTACTGCCGGACCTGCGACCGACCTATCTGCCCGCCGCAGAGGGCCGCACCGATACCGAGCTGCTCTACGAATCGCTGATGACCACGGTGCCGGACTCTATCGGCGGCGAAATGCCTGCAGACGGTTTCTACGGAGGGAACCGCGGATCGTGAACGCACCGTCCGTGGCCGGCCGGTCACCGCAGTACGCCGTCGGCGCCGCGCTGTGTGTCGCTGTGCTGCTGGCCATCTGGCATCAGCTGTCATTGGGTCGGTCCCCCGCCGTTATGCCGAGTCCGGCGCAGACGCTCGACGCGCTGTGGGACATCGTGACCGACGGCTCGCTCGCGACCGAGCTGGCGCTCACACTCATGCGCGCCGCCACCGCGACGGCGCTCGCACTCTCCGTCGGGGTCCTGTTCGGCTGGGCCGCAACGGTATCGCCGTTCGCCGACGGTGTGCTCGCACCGATCCGCGCGATCCTGCAGGGCCTTCCACCGATCGTACTGATCGTGTGCCTGGTGCTGTGGATGGGCAGCGATCCGTCGATCACGATCATCGTCTGCGCGACCGTGATGGTGCCGATCATCGCCGCAGCCACCGCGTCGGCGTTGAGGTCGATCGACCCGCATCTGCTCGAGCTCGGCACCGGCCTGCAGTTGAGTCGCGCCCGACGACTCGTGTTCATCGTCGTGCCGTCGATCCTTCCGCCGATCGTCGCGGCGACGGGAGCCGTCGCGTCCGGGTCGGTGCGGGTCGCGGTGATGGCCGAACTGCTGTCGGCGCCGGACGGTGTAGGCGCGGCGATCGCACAGACCCGGACGCTGCTCCAGACACCCGCATTGTTCGCATGGACGCTCGCGATCATCATCTGCGCACTTCTCGTGGATCTGGTCATCCGATTCGTGGTCAAGAGGTGGACCGCGCTGTTCTCACCGAGCGACCGCGCCGCTACCGGACGTACCCGGAAGGGCACGAGAACCCGTTGAACGACGCCACATCACACACACTGCGCGCCGACAGCTTCCACATTCCGTCGAGGTATACGAAGGTCAGGCGCAGCGGCGTCTCGGGGCCGGGGGCGCCGGCGAACGTCACCTGGAGGCGACCCGACGCGTTCGTTCCGTCGAAGTCGATCGGGTCGATCACGCGCGGCCGAACGACACGCAGCATCGTCCCCGCCCGCGTCCCGATCTGTTCGAGAACCGGTCCGGATTCCGCACCGCGTTCGACATACGACTGCCGGTACGCGAGGGAACCGGCGGGGTCGACCGCCGAATGCAGTGCAGTGGTCAGTTGCGCTGCGCTCGGCGCGGGGACCGACGGCGCCGCAACGGCCGGTTCGTCGGGTGCCTGGGCAGGTGCAGACACGCTCCCCGCGGGGACAGGAGCGGCAACCGCAGCAGGGGCAGGAGCCGGGTCGGGCATCGCACCATCGGGTACGTCCGCTTCAGGAGCCGGAGCCACTGCGGGAGCGGGTGCAGAGGCTCCCCGGTCGGCCGCGAGGGACTGCAGCGCTGCGAGGATCGCGGCGTTCGACGTCGACTCGGCAACCGGTCGCTGGTCCTGTTCCCGCACCTCGACGGCAACGATGACAGCGGCTACTGCGACGACCACCGACGCGACCGCCATGAGCGCGAGAGCAAGGGTAGCCACAGTGCCCAGGGCTCGTCGTGCCGGTCGTACCGTGGACGGTGAGTCGGTCGCAGCCTTCATGGCGACGACTATAGGGGATTTCTCTCCTTTTAATAAGGTGAGCCTCACCTGAGGTCACCCGGGATCGCGACAGGAGTGCGAGTTGACACGGCGGGTGAAGCAGCGCGAGCGGGTTCTCGACCTGGTGCGCGAGTCCACGGGGCCCCTCGATGCCCATCACCTCGCGGACGCGCTCGACCTGCACGTAACGACGATCCGGTTCCACCTCTCCGGCCTCGTCGACGAGGGACTCGTCCGCACCCAGGCGTTACCTGCCGAGAAGGTCGGCCGCCCCCGCATGGGGTACGTCGCGGTACGCGAGCCGTCGTACACCGATCTCGTCGCCCTACTCGCTGCCCGCATCGGCGGGAGTGCGGCCGAGCGCGAACGGAAAGCAGTCGAGGTCGGCGACGACTGGGCTGGAATACTCGGATTTGCTCCGAAGCCGACGACCGACGCCGGAGCACTCGTCATCGAATCCCTCGAGCAGTTGGGTTTCGAAACACGCACGGCCACCAACGCATTCGGCACGCACAGCATCACGCTCTGCACGTGCCCGCTCGCCGAGATCGCCCGCAGCAACCCTGAAGTGGTGCGCGGAATCCAACGCGGCCTGATCCAGAGAGTCCTCGACGACCACGCCACCGCTCTCGGCGCGTCCTACACGGTCGACGTCTTCCCCGACCCGCAGGACGGGAACTGCCTCGTCAAGCTCGTCCTCCGCCCCGGGCAGAAGAGGTCCGGGACGACAGCAGCCCGCGGTGACGATCAAGTCACCGCGGGCTGAGCCGGTACATCCGCGCGGGGGTCGACCCGCACCGGAAGATCAGAAATTGATCATGTGTCCTGCGAGGCCGTGAATGGCCTCCTGCAGAGCCTCGCTGAGCGTGGGGTGCGTGTGGACGTTGCGCGCCAGTTCGTTGACGGTCAGGTCCCACTTCTGCGCGAGCGTCAGCTCGGGCAGCAGCTCGGAGACGTCGGGGCCGATGAGGTGGCCGCCGATGAGTTCGCCGTGGGTCTTGTCTGCGATCAGCTTGACGAAACCGTTCGGGTCGCCGAGTCCGTGGGCCTTGCCGTTGGCGGTGAACGGGAAGGTCGCGACCTTGATGTCGTAGCCTTCCGCCTTCGCCTGCTCCTCCGTCAAGCCGAACGACGCGACCTGCGGCTGGCAGAACGTCGCGCGCGGCATCATGCGGTAGTCGCCGAGTTCGAGGGTCTCGGCATTGCCGATGGTCTCGGCGGCGACGACGGCCTGGGCCTCGGCGACGTGCGCAAGCTGCAGCTTCGCAGTGACGTCACCGATGGCGTAGACGCCGGGGACGTTGGTGCGCATGCGCTCGTCGATCGCGATCGCGCCGCGATCGGTGAGCTCGACGCCGGTCTTCTCGAGGCCGAAGCCCTCGACGCGCGGGGCGAAACCGACCGACTGCAGCACCTTGTCGACGGTCATCGTCTCGACGTTGCCGGACTTGTTGTCCTTGATCTCGACGGTGACGTTCGAGCCGTTGTCGGTGATCTTCTGGACGGCAGCACCGGTCTTGATGGTGACGCCGAGCTTCTTGTACGCCTTGGTGATCTCCTTGGAGATGTCGGCATCCTCGTTCGGCAGAGCACGATCGAGGAACTCGACGATGGTGACGTCGACCCCGTAGTTCTTCAGGACGTAGCCGAATTCCATGCCGATGGCGCCGGCGCCGACGATGACGATCGAGCCCGGAAGTTCGCGGGTGAGGATCTGCTCCTCGTAGGTCACGACGTTGTCGCTGAGCTGCGTGCCCGGCAGCAACTTGGTGACCGAACCCGTGGCGATGATGACGTTGTCGAAGGTCACCTGTTCGGTGCCGCCCTTGGTGAGCGCCACCTCGATGGTCTTGGCGTCGACGAACGAGCCCTTACCGTCGTACTCGGTGATCTTGTTCTTCTTCATGAGGAAGTGCACGCCCTTGGTCCGACCGTCTGCCACCTTGCGGCTGCGGTCGAAGGCTGCACCGAAGTCGAACGACACGTCTCCCGAGATGCCGAAGGTCTTGGCCTCTTTGGTGAAGAGATGTGCCAGTTCGGCATTGCGAAGAAGGGCCTTCGAGGGGATGCAGCCCACGTTGAGGCAGACACCGCCCCAGTACTTCTGCTCGATGATGGCGGTGCTCAATCCCAGCTGCGCCGCGCGGATAGCAGCGACGTACCCACCGGGACCGGCTCCGAGGACAACGACGTCATAGTGTGAGGTCACAGCCATAGAGGGTAGTCCTGCCCGATCCCGCTGTCTGCCGATGGTCCGGTTACCCGCGAGTAGGGTGAATTTTCGCACTCACCTCTGCGCGCCGTACCGCTTCACCGCGACGGGCACCGTCACCGCGAGGATCAGCGCAATCCATCCGAACGCGGCCGCCACCGGGTGGTGCATCGGCCATGCCGAGTCGGCCGCCACCGCGGTTCCCGAACCGAACAACTCCCGCAGTGCAGCAACCACCGAGCTGATCGGATTCCACTCCGCGATGGCGCGGACGACGGACGGCATCGCCTCCGTGGGTGTGAACACGTTCGAGAACATGATGAGTCCGAAGATCATCGGCGCCGCCTGCTGGAGCAGCTGCTCGTCACGGATCGCCATACCGAGGAGGAGGCCGAGCCAACCGAGCGCCGCCCGGAACGCGAACAGCAGCACGATAGCCAGAACGATGTCCCCGGCGGGTGCGTCGATGCGCCACCCGACCAGGTATCCGATCCCCATCATCACGGAGAGCGCGACCGCACCGATCACCGTCTCCGCGAGCGCCAGGCCCGTCGGCACCCCGGCCCGCGCAATGGGCAGAGCTCGGAGCCTGTCGGTGAGCCCGCTGCTCATATCCGCATTGGCAGTGCTCGCGGTGCCCATCAGACCCAATGCCGCCACGAGGACGAACACGCCCGGCATCAGGTACGAGCGATATTCCGCGGGATCGGCACTTCCCGCCAGCGAGCCGCCGAAAACATAGCCGAACAACACGACCATGCCCAGCGGCGCGGCGAGCGAGACTACGAGCAGCGCCGGCGAGTGCCGGTACGCGGCGACGGTGCGACCGAACACCACTCGTGCTGCCGCGACCGTGCCCACCGAGGGCTGCACCTGGTGATCGATGGTCACGATGCCGGGGTCCTTTCGGTGAGCGCGAGGAACGCCTCGTCGAGGCTCGCGCGTCGTCTGCCGATGTCGTGGACGTCGATTCCGTCGGCGTCGAGGGCCCGCAGGATCGGGAGCAATTCCGGTTCGCCATCCAACCCGAAGGCCAGACGGATCGAGTGTCCCTGCACCACAGTCGATCCCACTTCTCGTGCACCGAATCCGTTCAGAACCTTCACCGCTCCGCCACGGTCGGCAGGTGCGACGACCAGGTCGAGACCCGCGCCGACCGCGGCGGTGATCTCGGCAGGCGCACCGGTGGCGACGGTGCGACCGCCGTCGAGGATCGTGATTGCGTCGGCGAGACGTTCGGCCTCGTCCAGATACTGGGTGGTGAGCACCACGGTGGTCCCCTCTGCTACGAAATCCAGGATGTATCCGAAGATGTCGTTGCGGCTGCGCGGGTCGAGGCCGGTGGTGGGTTCGTCGAGAAACAGCACTGCGGGGCGTACGACGGTTCCCGCAAGGATGTCGAGCCGGCGCCGCATGCCGCCGGAATAGCTCTGAACCTGCTGATCGGCCGCGTCGGCAAGACCGAAGCGCTCGAGCAGGTCGCGGGCGTGACGCCGGGAGTTGCGCGCCCGCATCCCGGAGAGTCGCGCGAACATCGTGAGATTCTCAGCGCCGGTGAGCCGTGGGTCCACCGAGTGGAACTGGCCGACCAGGCCGATGCGCTGCCTTACCCGGATGGCGTCGGCGACGGTGTCGAAGCCGAGGATCCTGGCCTTCCCGGAGGTCGGGCGCAGCAGGGTCGAGAGCATGCGCACGGTGGTGGTCTTACCTGAGCCGTTCGGTCCGAGCAATGCGTGCACGGCCCCTTCCCTCACCTCGAGGTCCACGCCGTCGACGACCGTGTGTTCGCCGTAGCGGCGGGTCAGGCCTTCCGTTTCGATGACGTTCACGCGCATCTCCTCATCTGTAAACAACGTTCGCAGATTCAGTGTAGGCATTTGCGAACACTGTTCGCAAATGACTTCTCGAGGCATGCTGAGGTCATGCCGACCTCACTGTGGCTGCGATCCGACGAACCGAAGCGCGGACCACGCCCCACGCACACGCTCAGCGATATCGCCGAGACCTGCGTCGACCTCGTCGATCGAGAAGGAATACGCGCACTGTCCATGCGCCGCGTCGCCGACGCCCTCGGCACCTCCGCGGCATCCCTGTACCGGTACGTGTCCGGGAAGGACGATCTGCTCGCTCTGATGGCCGACCGCGTCGCAGGCGAATACGAGTTCGCACCGCTCACCGGCGACGTGCGCGCCGACGTCCTCGACGTAGCGGAACAATCTCGCGCGCTACATCGGAAACATCCGTGGCTGCATGAGATCCCCACCACCGACATGGGACCGAACACCATCGCCTATCTCGATCACCTCATCGGTGCACTCGCCCCCGCGAAACTCGACCCGACGGCCACCATGATGGGTGTCGCACTGCTGAGCGGATGGGTGGCGAACTTCGCCCAACAAGAATCCGTCGGGGTGGTCGCCTCCCGGTCGGGCGGCGGTGCCGGACATGTGGCGTCCATGCTCGCGCACGGCGACTATCCGCACCTGGCAGCGCTGTTCACCGGCACCGGCCCGGACTCCCCGGCCGCTCCACTCGACAACGACGCGGCGTTCGTCGCGGGCATCGACGCGATGCTCTTCGGCATCGCACCACCCGATTCGCACGCTCAGCCGAGGATTCCGCGCTCGTAGGCGGCGGCCACCGCCGCGGCGCGGTCCGACACCTCGAGCTTCCCGAAGATATGGGTGAGGTGCGTCTTCACTGTCGCCTCGCTGATGAACAACACCCGCGCGATCTCGCGATTGGACGTCCCCTTCGCCACGAGCGCCAGCACCTCTCGTTCGCGGGAGCTGAGCGACCGTGGAGTGTCTGCACCCCGCACCCGGGACATCAGGCGCGACGCCACCACCGGCGACAGCACCGTACGTCCCTCCGCGGCCGCACGCACGGCAGCGAACAGTTCGTCGCGCGGTGCATCCTTGAGCAGATACCCGGTGGCACCCGCTTCTATCGCGGGAATGGTGTCGGCGTCGGTGTCGTAGGTCGTGAGCACCAGGACCCGGCTACGAACCTGTCTCGACGAGAGTTCGGCGATCGCGTCGACACCGCCGCCTCGCGGCATCCGTAGATCCATCAGCACCACATCGGGATCCAGCCGGGCGACGAGCGCCACCGCTTCATGCCCGTCCCCCGCTTCACCGAGAACCGTGAACTCGTCCGAGGCCGCGAACATTCCGCGCAGGCCGTCGCGGACCACGGGATGGTCGTCGACGATCAGCACGGTGATCCCCTGCAATCCGCTGCTCACGACACCGATCCCGCACGCACCTGCGGTACCCGCACCGAGACCGCTGTTCCGGCGCCGATCTCGGACTCGACGTCCATGACACCGGCGACGCGGGCAACACGGGAACGCATCCCCTTCATCCCGAATCCGTCCGCCGACACCGCCGCCGGATCGAAGCCGAGCCCGTCGTCACGGATATCGACACTCACCTCGTCGCCCATGTACGACACTGTGACACCGACGCGGTGTGCCGAAGCGTGCTTGGCGACATTCGCGAGAGCCTCCTGGGTGATTCGCAGCAACGTTACGGCGATGTCGTCGTGCAGCGGTTCCGCATCCCCCGTCACTGTGAAGTCGGTCCAGATCCCGTGCTCGACGGACCAGCGATCCACCGACTCGGCCAACACCGATTCGAGTGTGTCGTGTTCGAGTGCTTCCGGCGCGAGATTCTGCACCGAGCGCCGCGCATCACCGAGGCTGCGCCGTGCGAGGTCTGCCGCCACGGTGACATGGCGCCGCGCCGCATCGGGATCCTCGGCGTCCCCGGCAGCCTGCAGCTGCGTGATGATCCCGGTGAGACTCTGCGCCAAGGTGTCGTGGATCTCGGCCGCAAGACGACGCCGCTCGTCGTCGATCCCCGCCTCACGCGCATGCTGTACCAGCTGGGCGTGCAACGCACGATTCTCGGAAAGTGCTTGTTCGAGGCGGGTGTTCATACGTTCGAGTTCGGCGATGGCCTCGATCCGCTCCTCGGTCCTGCGCAGGTCGCGCTCGCCGATCCGGTACATCACCATCGAGATCACTGCATTGAGCACGAACAGCAGGCCGAACACTGTCCACTGCATCGAATCCGAAGGAGGTAGACCTCCCGACTGCGACCCGGCCATCGTCACTGCCGTTGCCAGCAGACCGAGACGGGCCCAGCGCTCGGTGATCAACCACGGTGCATCGAAATAGCCCACCAGAGCGTAGATCGCGAAGAACGGATTGAACCAGCTCAAGGCGAACGCAATCACAGTCCGCAGGATGTAGTACACAGCCCCGGTGCCCGGACCGGTGCGCCACCACCATACTTCCAAGGCCGCCGCGACGACCGTCAGCACCGACACCGGAATCCATTCGGCGGGCCTCATCACCATCGACGCCGTCCCGACACACAGCACGATCCCGAGTGCAAGCAATACCGGTGGGCTCCAGCGGTGGAACCGGCTCCACGAGTCCTCCCCGAAATGCGATGCCGGTTCCACGCACGAGGTTCCCAGACGAGATGCAGTCACAGTCTCCAGAGTGACCGGAGAATCCGTCACTGCCAACGGAACCACTTGATTGCGGCTGCCGTGAGCACGATCGCCCAACCCGTCACCACCGCGACACCGGTCATGCTCGGCCAGTAACCCGACGCCGCCTGATCGAGGATCTGTGAGGCAGCACCGAACGGTGTCACTTCGACGACCCGGCGGAGCAGGTCGGGCATCGTCTGCACCGGAAGCCACACTCCCGCGCAGAACATCATGGGGAAGAACACTATCGTGCCCACCGTCTGCGCCACCCGCATCGACGACGACACCGCCGCGATCGCCGCACCCATGCTCAGGGCGGCCGCGAGCGTGAGGACGACGGCCAGCACGTAGCCGAACGGTTGTGCCGGTAGCGCGACGTCGAACACGACACGACCCACGAGCAACGCGAGAACGACGGAGACAGCAACGGCCACCGCATGCACGACGATCTGCGCCATCAACAAATAGGTGGGCTTCGCGGGGCTCGCCTCCAGCCTCCGCAAGATTCCGCGTTCCCGATACGACGACAACACACCGGGCATGGTCTGAATGCCGGCCACGATCATCGCCAGGAGAACGGTCACCGGCACGTACAGGTCGATCAGTCGGAGGCCGCCGAGATTCGGGTCGGTCTCCCGAAACATCGGAATGACCCCGAGAATCGTCAGCAGCCCCACGGGGAAGATAAGGATCCAGAACATCGCGGCGGGCTCACGCCCGAACAGCCGGGCTTCGGTGCTCAGTACTGCCACCGCTGGATTGGTTGTGGTCTGCATGTCAGCTCCCTGCATGTCCGGGCTCCGAGGATGTGATGTCGAGAAATGCGTCGTCGAGTGTGGCGTCGGTGACGCGAAGTCGCTCGGCGGACAGTCCGCGTCGCGCGAGTAGTGACAGCGCCGCGTCCACGGTGTCGTCGCTGCCCTCGATGACGATCCGCTCGCCGTCGCCCCGCACCGCCGATGCGCCGGGAAGTGCTTCGAACTCGGACCGATCGAGCAACCCACCGGCCGGGCGGAACGACACGACAACGGCCGAGGCCGACCGTCCGACCAGCTCGGTGGGACTGCCGAGCGCCTTGATCGCGCCCGCGTCGAATACTGCGACGCGGTCGCACAAGCGCTGAGCTTCTTCCATGAAATGGGTGACGAGCAGAACCGTCACCCCTGAGTCGCGGACCTCCTCGATCAGCGACCAGGTTTCCCGTCGACCGCGCGGGTCCAGGCCTGTGGTGAGCTCGTCGAGCACCACCACGCGCGGCCGTCCGATCAAGGCGAGGGCAATGAACAGCCGCTGTTGCTGACCACCCGACAGCTTCGCGAATCGGGTGCCGAAGACCGGCGCGAGACCGAGTCGCTCCGCGAGCGCCATGCCGTCTGCCGGATCGGGATAGAACGAGGCGTACAAGCCGAGCGCCTCGCGCACGGTCAGCTTCGGTTGCAGCGCACTCTGCTGAAGTTGCGTGCCGAGTATTTCGGTGACGGCGCGATGGTCGGCGACGGGATCGAGCCCTGCCACACGGACCGTGCCTCGGTCGGGTACCCGCAGACCGGACACACATTCGACGGTGGTGGTCTTCCCCGCCCCGTTCGGGCCGAGGATCCCGAAGATCTCTCCGTCGTCGACGTGGAAACTGACGCCGTCGACGACCGTGCGATCTCCGTACGATTTGTACAGGTCTGTCACTTCAACGATGGGCATGCATAGAGCGTGCCCGCCGGCCCCGGGTCTTCACATCGACCGAGCGGGTCGGATCCGTATCAGCCGATCGGATGATGCGGGCCGGTACGCCATTGTGTCAGGGACGGAACCGGAACATCTGGAGAAGGTACCGGGGCACTCCACTGAGCGGAACGGCAACAGGCCAGTCGCCCGAGCGGAAGTACGCCTCTGTCCCGCCGTCCACCGTCACGATACTTCCCACCATGAAATCCGCTGCGCGGGACAGCATGAATTCGACCCACTCGGCGATCTGCTCGGCGTCACCGAAACCACCGATCGGCACCGGGAAGCCCTCGACCCGCTTCGCTTGCGGACCGGCCAGCTGCGTTTCCAGCAATGGCGTCGAAATTGCACCCGGTGCAATGATGTTGAGGCGAATCCCGGAACCGGCCCAGTCGTCGGTGACCGCATTACGACGAGCCCACCGGGTGACCGCAATCTTCGTCGCCGCGTACGTGAACGGGGCTGCCGCAGCGGAGATGCGTCCTGCACGCTTGACGCCTTTGTCGAGGTCTCCGGCGAGGAAAGCCTTCACCGCCGAGTTCGGCACACCGGGTGTCGCCGTCGTCGAGTTCGATCCGAACACCACCACTTTGCTGTTGCCGGTCGCAGCGAGGGCCGGTCGCCAGCCGACGAGCAGGTCTATCACGCCCCGCACGTTGACCTCGGCGATCACTTTTTCCTTCCCCGCGATCGGGCCCAGCCCTGCCGCGAGGACGGCGCCGTCGAGGCGTCCGTCGGCAAGGTCGAGCGTCTGCCGGATCGCGGCCGACCGCCCCTGGGTCGTCGACAGATCCGCGACGACGTCGGCATCCCTCAGGTCGATCCCGATCACCGTGTGCCCCGCCGCGCGCAGTCGCTCGGCACTGGCCTTGCCCATCCCGGATGCCGCGCCCGTCACTACATACGTACCCATGTGTCCCCCTTCACGTCGTGCCGACCAGTAGAACATGTGGCCCCGGCCGTCTCATCGAGGGGCGATGATCTCGGCAAGGACGGCCCCGGCACGCAGCAGCGACAGTGTTCGCGCGGCGATGTCGTCGATCCTCGAGTCCAGCGCCCTCAGCGACACGTCGATGTCCTGGAGGTCGCGAAGATCGGTGAGGGCTCTGCGGACGTCGGGTATGCGGTAGCCGGCGGCGCGCAACGTCGCGACGATGCGAGCCTCGCGGATCGCGGCGAGCGGGTAGCGGCGGGCGGATCCCGCGTTCGTGGCCACCCTCTGCGGCGTCACGAGACGCTCTTTCTCCCAGAAGCGCAGTGCCGAGGCACGAACACCGAGGGCGCCGGCGAGTTCGGTGATCGTCATGGTGTCGCTCTCGGCGGGCTCGACGTCGATCTCCGACTCCGCACGGATGAGGAGAAGAGCCCGCCTTGCTTCAAGTGCGTGATCGCGCTCGCGAGCGAGTTCGACGTGGAGCAATGCCACCGGGACAGGCGCATCGGCCGGCGGGAGGACACGAATCTCACGCATCACTCTCCGCGCCTCCACCGGACCGACGGCCACCGCTAGGTCGCGGTAGGCATGCAGGTCGCGGATGTGCCGCGCGGAGAACACGCGGTATCCATTGTGTTTTCTGGGTGCAGCGTCGATGACGCCGTGTGCTTCGAGGTCTCGGATCTGCTGTACCGAATAGCCCGTGGCCGCAGCGACAGCGCGCGTGCTCAGCTCGACCGCATCGCCGCGCACCATTGCCGAAACCCTCCATAAGCACTTCAACTACACACTTGAACCATGAGTATGAAGCAGATTCTCGAGATGGTGCGCGGCTTCGAGGGCGTCGTCGAACTCGCTCCCGAAGCAGGCAGCGAGTTTCCGGAAGTCGCGTGGGGCGATCACTTCTTCTACTTCTCCCCCGACGGACGGGTCCCCCAGCGCGAGCAGCCCTTCGCGACGATCGTGACGAAGAACTATCCCGGCGACACCGAGTCCGAGCTGGACCCACCCGACCGGTGGAGACTGAACATCCACGTCGGCCGTGCGAAGTTCACCGAACTCACCGGCGAAGACCCACGGGCAACGGAGTCCGCGGTGGACTTCAGCGCCGCCGACACCGCCCTTCCCCATCCGGTCTATCGAGCTCAGGGATGGATTGCGATCGTCAATCCCGGCGCCCGGACGACGGCCATCGCCGCCGACCTCCTCCGCCATGCCCACGAGGACGCGCGACGCCGGAAGACATCACACAACCGCGACCCACACGAATAGGCACACCGCGCCGGCGGGATGCGTGTGCCTTCCGAGCGCGCGTATGTCGCGGTCACCCGCCGAGCGCGACCCGGACCTCGCCGATCGCGTCCCGCAGCATCGACTCGTACTCGTCGACGTCGGGCACCGCACGGGGGCTCGAGTTGATACCGATCGTGACGGTGTCGCCGAGGCCGTACACGCCGTGAGTCAGTGCCATCACCGGTGACAACCCCGGGAATCCCGCGCTGAATACGACCGGGGCACCCGCGAGTTCGAGGTCGGCGCGGCCGCGGTTCACGCTCGATACCACCGTGTTCCCTGTGACGGTCTCGGGAACCTCGCCCAATGAGTACCGATCGACCCCGAACTTCAGCAGCGGCGCCGGAACGAACTCGTTCGCCGAATCACGTTGTGCCAACAGCGGGCTCGCCAGTCGTGCGCGACGATCAGCGATGTCGTCAGCGATCAGCGCGGCCCGCGCGGACAGATCCGGTTCGGTCACGAACAGGTCGACACCGGCATTGCGGTAGTTGTTGTTCGACTCCCCTATCGCGTCGACCGCGATGGTGACCTCGGCGCCGAGCCGATCCGGCACCGTCTCACCGCGCAACTCCAGGAAGCGGGGCAGGGCGACGGAGATCGCAGTCAGCGCCGACACGGTGACGGTGACGCCGGCTCCGCGGAAGTCCTCGGCTGGGCACACGACCGTGCGTACGGCTCGCTCGAACCCCGGGTCGGTATTGACACCGACGAGGAGGCGCCCTGCAGCAGGCGGGGGAATCTCACCGGCGGTCGTTGCATCGGCCAGGGCCCGATCCGCGGCTGCGGCTCTGCGACCGGCCGCAACGAGTCGCGCGAACTGGACCGGGAACCGGAGCGACCGTGCCAGCATCGCAGGCATCGAGACGACGTCCGGAGCCGATGAGCGCGGTGGCTCCTCGGTGCCGAACAATGCGCGCACCAATTCCGTCGCCCGAGCACCGTCGGCGAAAGCGTGCGACACCTGGAACACCACAACAACCCCGGGCCCCTCACAGCGAGGAGCGTCGCGAACACCCGCGAAGACGTGCACCCGCCACGGGCTCGTCCGGGCATCGATCGACGTGGCCACCAGCGACCCCACGCGTTCCTGAAACTCGGCCCACGTGTGGTCGGTCAGGACGTGCTCGACCACCAGGTCGTCGCCGTACTCCCTCGGTTCCCAATACGGGTAGTCGAGGTTCTTCGGAACGTCACGGATCCTGCACCGGAGCTCCCCCACCCGCGCGACACGTCGCCGAACCGCGACACGCACCGCATCGGCGTCGGCATCGCCCGCGAAGCAGTACAGCAGAAACTGATCACTGCGAATCCGCTCCGCGAGCCAGTACATCTGTGCGTCGGAGGGGGTGAGTTGCACGGTCGTGAGCGTACCGTCGACACCTCCCCGGACCTCGCCGTCGGCCCCCATCCGCTCCGATCCAGGTAGAAATAGGGTCATGAGCGACACCACCGACCCCCACCTCTGGCTCGAGGACGTCACCGGCGAGAAGCAACTCGACTGGGTGCGATCACGCAACGACCGCACCGTCGACAGCTACACCCGCACCGACGACTTCACGACGTTGGAATCGCGGATCCGAGAAATCCTCGACACCGACGCACGTATCCCCTACGCCCGACGCCGCGGCCGGTACCTGTACAACTATTGGCGCGACGCGGAGCACGTACGTGGCCTGTGGCGACGCACCACCCTCGACCAGTACGTCCTCGACGACCCCGAGTGGGATGTCCTCGTCGATCTCGACGCCGTGGCTGCGGAAGAGGGGGAGAACTGGGTGTGGTCGGGCGCTCAGGTCCTGCGACCCGACCAGAATCGCGCGCTGATCAGCCTGTCGCGTGGCGGCGCTGATGCGACCGTCATCCGCGAATTCGACTTGCTGACAAGACAGTTCGTGTCGGGCGCGGACAGTTTCGAACTCCCCGAAGCGAAAACCGACATCAGCTGGATCGACGTCGACTCCGTCTTCGTCGGCACCGACTTCGGAGACGGTTCCCTGACCGATTCGGGCTATCCGAGGATCGCGAAACGCTGGCGTCGCGGAACTCCGATCGAAGACGCCGAGACGGTGTTCGAGGGCGAGACCACCGATGTCGCCGTCGGCGCAGGCCACGACAACACCCCCGGCTACGAGCGCAGCTTCGTCGACCGCGCCATCGATTTCTACGCCGCGTACCAGTACGAACTGAAGCCCGACGGCACCCTGATCAAGCTCGACGTCCCCGACGACGCGCGGGTCAGCGTGTATCGCGACCACATGCTCGTGCGTCCCCGTTCGGAGTGGCTCGGACATCCCGCAGGCTCCCTGCTCGCGACCGACTACCCCTCGTTCCTCGAGGGCTCGCGCGACATGACCGTGCTGTTCACTCCCGACGAGCACACGTCGCTCGAGCAGTACACCTGGACGCAGAACCATCTGCTGATGGTCACCTTGCGCGACGTCCAGACCCGCATGCGCGTCCTCACCCCGGGCCCCGACGGATGGACCGACGAGGAACTCGACGGGCTCCCGGATGCGACGTCGACGTCGATCATCGACGTCGACCCTCGCGAGGGCGACGACTTCTTCCTCAACTCCAGCGGATTCACGACCCCTGCGACCCTGTTGTCGGGCACGGTGGGGCAACCGCTCGAGTCGATCAAGCAGGCCCCCTCGTTCTTCGACTCCGGCGACATCACCGTCACACAGCATTTCGCGACCTCCGACGACGGCACGCAGGTCCCCTACTTCGTCGTCGGCAGCAACACCGGCACGGCGGCGCCGACCTTGCTGTACGGGTACGGCGGATTCGAGAACTCGATGGTCCCGGCATACAGCGGCGGTGTGGGCCGGGCGTGGCTCGAACGCGGAAACACCTACGTGATCGCGAACATTCGCGGTGGCGGCGAGTACGGCCCCACCTGGCATACGCAGGCACTGAAGGGGAACCGCCACAAAGTGTTCGAGGATTTCGCCGCGGTCGCGAAGGACCTGGTCGCGCGGGGAATCACGACGACGGAACAACTGGGGATCCAGGGCGGAAGCAACGGCGGCCTGCTGATGGGTGTGATGCTCACCCGCTATCCGCAGCTGTTCGGCGCCATCGTGTGTCAGGTCCCGCTGCTCGACATGAAGCGCTATCACCTGCTGCTCGCAGGCGCGTCGTGGATGGCGGAATACGGCGACCCCGACAACCCCGACGAGTGGACGTTCCTGTCCGAGTATTCGCCGTATCAGAACACCGATCCCGATGCGACGTACCCGCCGATCCTGATCACGACGTCCACCCGTGACGACCGCGTGCATCCCGGGCATGCCCGCAAGATGGTGGCGCTCCTCGAGGAGCAGGGTCACGAGGTCTGGTACTACGAGAACATCGAGGGCGGGCACGGCGGCGCCGCCGACAACGCGCAGGCGGCGTTCAAATCAGCGCTGACCTTCACGTTCCTGGCCGAGAAGCTGTAACGAACAGTGTGGATCCGAGCCCGGTTGCTCGGATCCACACTATGGATCTCAGTGCCTCACCGGTCACGTAGCCAGACCACGATGCGCTCGACCGTGTCGTCGTTGTCGCGGATCCAGCCGTTGTGACCGAGCGGCCGATCGAGGTGCCAGGTGGTGACCTCGGCTGCGGGCAGCTTGTCCACGAGGTGCCGGGCCGAGGCCACCGGCGTCATGTCGTCGCCCTCGATCGTGATCGACAGGACCGGAAGATTCAATCGGGCCAGGTGTTCCTCGTAGTCGATGTCGGCGGCGGACGGCGCGAACCGGCCGCTTCGCGCGAGCCGCGCCCAGTCGGAGATCAGGGGACGCGACTGCCGTCCGAAGCCCGCGACACCGATCCGGTCACCGGGCCAGAATCCGGCCACGCTCGCCGTGAGCGACATCGCCGTGGAACCGAACAGCAGACCGGGGCCGTGTGCGCCGGGGAAGTGTCGGTAGTACGGGGTGCCCGAGGCGACGAGCACGAGCCCACCGAGTCGACCGTGAATGCGGGACGCGTACAGCGCGCCGAGCTGACCGCCCATCGAATGCCCGAGCAGGAACGGGGTGGAGTCGGGGAATCGTTCGCGTACCACCTCGAACATCGCCGGGAAGTGCACGGCGACGATCTCCTGGTAGCCGTATCGGCTGTCGGGTCCGGGCCGCGGTCGACTGTCGCCCTGACCGGCGAGTTCGCAGATCGCGGCGTCGAATCCGTGGTCGGTGAGGGCCCGCGCGAATGGTTCGTAGTAGCCGGCGGGGATTCCGAGTCCCGGAACGATCACCACGACGGCCCGCGACGAGTCGAGTCGATTCTCGTGGTCGTGATCCGGCCCGGGGAACAAGCGGACCGACGTCGTCGTGCCGTCGGGAAGTTGGATCGGTACGGTCTCCACCGACTCAGACTAGGCCCGAATCGTCTTCCTGGTCGGCAGAGCGGGGTGCGTTGATTCCGAGTCCTGCGGCGTCGAGCGCAGCCTCGGTGAGCGATCGGCCCAGCGCGATCATCTCCGTGGCCTTGTGGAAGTCGAGGCTGCGGCACGCGGTGCGCGGAACCTCGACCAGGACATCCGGCGGATACGCGGCGAGCTGATGACGGGCAAGAGCGGACTGCATGATGTCGAGCGAGCGGTTCATCACCGCGACGCGGCTGAATTTCGGGGCCGCGACCGCCTCCGGACCGATCGGCATGTCGTCGGCGACGCCCTGGGTATCGGTGTCCGTGGTTTCGGTGTCCGTCGTGTCAGTGTCCGTGGTGTCGGTGTCCTGGTCGAGTCTCTCGTCGGGTGCGGCCGCCCCGAACCTGCCGACAACCGAGCGGACAATATCGCTGTCGAGCAACTGGGTCGCGGATCTGCGGAAACGCCCCACCCACTCCTCCGCAGGCCGCGGTTCGGCGCTGACATTCTCGGGCGACTGCGTCCGACCTCGCTCTTCGGCACCGAGACTGATCCCGATCGTCAGATCGGACGACACCCCGACCGTCGGGGCCACCGGCAGCGGGGTCAACGTCCCGCCATCCGTGAGCACGCGGCCGTTGAGGACATAGGGCGTGATGACGCCGGGGATCGCAATCGACGCGCGGATCGCCACGTCGACCGGTCCCCGCTGAAACCACACCGAACGTCCGGCTGCCAGATCGGTCGCGACAGCTGTGAACGGCATCGGGAGATCCTCGATGACGACATCACCGATGAGATCACGGACCTTGTTGAGAACCTTCTCCGCATGGATGACGCCCGGCGAAGTGACCGACACATCCAGCAGGCGGACGACGTCGAGCTGGGTCAGACTCTCCGCCCAGCGGGTGTACTCGTCGAGCTTGCCTGCAGCGTAGACCCCGCCGACGAGCGCGCCCATCGACGAGCCTGCGATACCGACGATCTCGAACCCGCGCTCTTCGAGCACCTGGATCGCGCCGATGTGGGCGTAACCGCGGGCTCCTCCACTACCGAGGGCAAGGGCAACACGCATCCGATCGGCCATGTCTCCGATGGTGCCATGACTCCCGGCGGTGCCATGTTCGAAGCCGTCCCCACGCACTCGATTCCACACCGCAATTCCCGGTGATCCGAAGCTCACCGGGATACGCTCTCACCATGATCCGGCTCCTTGCCAGCACGGTTGTCGCGCTGATCGCCAATGCGATTGCTCTGATCGTCGGCGCCTGGGTTCTTCCCGGCATGACACTCAGTTCGTTCGCGTTCGTCATCGCCGTCGTGATCTTCACCGTCGCGACAATTCTCCTCGATCCCCTGATCCGTCAGGTTGCGATGACCAAGACGCCGGTGCTCATCGGGAGCAGCGCGCTGATCTCGACGCTGCTCGCGCTCATCGTCACGGCGATCGTGAGCGACGGCCTGCGGATAGAGGGCATCACGACCTGGATTCTCGCGACCGTCATCGTGTGGGCCGTGGCACTGATTGCACGGCTACTGCTGCCCTTCATCGTCTTCAAGAAGACGCTCGCCAAGCGCGCCGAACGCTGACACTTCCGACCGAAGACCGGTAACCCTGATCGAAAGTTCAGGGTACAGACGGGGGCTGTCCCCGATGTGCCTGAGGGACTCTGTGGCGCACGATCGATACATCGAGCCAACGAGCCCCACATACACTTCGGGAGAAGCCAATGCGCAAGACCATCATGACTGCACTGCTCGCAGGCGCTGCCGCTCTGACCATCGGAACCGGCTTCGCCGCAGCGGATTCCGCGCCGAGCGTCGTCGGGATGGAAGAGCATGCTGCCACCGCGAAGCTCACCGCACAGGGCACGCCCTATTCGATCACCAACCGTGCGGGAAGCGTGTCCGGCACCTGCACGGTGACCGAGCAGCGCGACCGCGGCTACCGGACCGAGACCGAATCGACGTACAACTCCAGCACCGACAGCTGGGATCGCAAGGAAACGAAGATCTGGCGCGGTATCGGCCTGACGGTCGTCTGCCGCTGACACCCACCCGACCGTATACCCATTCGACAGGAAGACGATGCCATCATGACCTTCGACAGCAACACATCCCGCTCCTTCACTCGCTCGACCTCTCAGCGCATGCTCGGCGGCGTGTGCGGCGGTATCGCCGAATACTTCTCCGTCGACATCAATCTCGTCCGGGCCGGCGCGGTTCTCGCAGCATTCGTCACGGGCGGCACGGCAGTTCTGCTGTACCTCGCACTCTGGATGCTGATCCCGGAATGACCACCACGAAGGCTGTGGATCCCGAATCCCCGAGATCCACAGCCTTCGTGATATATCCGCGCTACAGCGAACCTGTCAGCAGCAGAGGAGCAATCGCGAGAATTAGCTGGACGAAAGAGCTGATGGCTTCGAAGCCTGCCGAGATGCTACCCATTGTTCCTCCTGTGTCGGATCGATCAGGCCGGGGAACTCACCCCTGGCCGGGACATGCGAGTAAATCAGCTGAGGAACGTCGCCATCTGGCCGAGTATGTTGAAGATGAACTCGATGACTTCGGTAATTGTTGTGCTACCCATTCTTCCTCCTGCAGTCGGATGAGCGAAGACACTGCGACACAACCACTTACAGTGACGGTGTGCCGCACTTCACATTACGGCGAGATAACTGCACCGTCAAGATGTTGCGCGAAACTACTTTTCGGGCTTCGAAGTATGAAATACACTATCGCACATACAATTTCGACATGCGCCATCACAATGAAACCTTCCCGGCCGGGCACAGCCGGTCCGTCGAGGAATCAGGCCCCGACAGCGTTCGCGATCATCGGCCAGGACGCATGCAGATCGTCCTGCCAATAACCCCATGAATGCGTTCCGTGTGAACGGAATTCGAAAGTGGCCGGGATGTCGAGGCTGTCGAGGCGAGCAGCCAGCCGGTGCGTACAGTCGTTCACTGCAGCCTCGATGATGCCGCCCATCACGATCTGATTCACAAGAAGCCCCGGATCGCCCCCGACCGACTGCGCACCCAGATGCTCGTGCGGCCCGGGCAGCCCTGTAGCCGACGAGACGTACAGATCGATGCCCCGCAACTTCTCCGCATTGACGTACGGGTCGTTGGTGGCCCAACCCGGCCCGTCGAGCGGACCCCACATGTTCTCGACGTCCGCGTCGCCACGACTCTCGACAACCGTGCGAACGTAGAGCTGTCCGAGCTCCGTACTCGTCTCGGCACACCCACTGTATGCGCCGACCGCCTCATACAGCTCCGGTTCTGCAATCGCGAGACTCAACACCGATGTACCCGACATCGACAGACCCGCTATCGCATTCACACCCGAGGTACCGAAGGCCGCGTCGACGATCGGCGGCAACTCCTCGGTGAGGAACGTCGTCCACTTGTTGCGGCCGAGCACCGGATCGTCGCGTATCCAGTCGGTGTAATAGGTGAAGGATCCGTCCAAGGGCGTGACGACGTTGACGTTCTTGTCGGCGAAGAACTCATCGATATCCGTCCGGGCATCCCACGTTGCCTGCCCCTCACCACCGCCCGCCCCGTTCAACAGATACAGCGTAGGTCTCGGAACGCTCACATCCGCCGGCGTGCGCACCCTCAGCGGGACGACGCGATCCATGGCCGCCGAATAGACATGTGCGACGACGGTGCGATCACCCTCGAACTCGATGTGAGACAGGATCGAAACAGGCTGCGCTGCAACTTCATTTGCCAAAAGAGCCGGGGG
Source organism: Rhodococcus sp. NPDC060086 (assembly GCF_042730275.1). Classification (NCBI taxonomy): domain Bacteria; kingdom Bacillati; phylum Actinomycetota; class Actinomycetes; order Mycobacteriales; family Nocardiaceae; genus Rhodococcus; species Rhodococcus sp. NPDC060086. The sequence goes on along the minus strand of NZ_JBHWWZ010000023.1, from coordinate 56,822 downwards.
TATACACGTGAGCGCAACCACGGACAACGCAGCACAAGCCCGCCGAAACGAGACCACCCGACCGCCTCCCAAATCCTTGGAACCGGTCGGGCGAGCCTGGATTACGGAGTCTCGCCCGACCGGGGTGAAACCATTTCTACACCACGAAGACCCCCAATGATCACGAAACGGTCAAAGTTGCGGAACTCGAGTTGCAGACACCGACAGCACACGGGCCGGCCCCCCTGACGGAGCCGGCCCGAAGATCATGCCGTCCTACAAACCCGATGGCTACCACCACCGTCACAACCCGATGGCTACCACCACCGTCACAACCCGATGGCTGCCGCCACCGTCACAACCCGATGGCTGCCGCCACCGTCACAACCCGATGGCTGCCGCCACCGTCACAACCCGATGGCTGCCGCCATCATGGGCCACGACTTGTGCAGATCGTCCTCCCAGTAATCCCAGGAATGCGTACCGTTCCGCCATTCGAAGTGTGCGGGAATCTCCAACTCCTCGAGCCGCTCCGCGAGGCGGGCCGTGCAGTGATGCACGGCCGCTTCGATGGTCCCGCCGACAACGATCTGCCCCACGAGGCCGATCGGGTCGTAGTTGATCGACCTCGAACTCAACTGATCGTGCTCACCTGGAAGACCCGTCGCCGCCGACACATACAACTCGACCCCGCGGAGCTTCTCAGCGTTGAGGTACGGGTCGTTCTCGATCCACCCCGGCCCACCGACCGGACCCCACATGTTCTCGGGGTCGCCGCCCTTGACCCGCACCACAGCCTGGACGTATGCCTGCCCCACGGGAGTGCTCGTCTCGGCGCATCCGCTGTATGCACCGACAGCGCGGTACAACTCGGGTGCGGCAGTTGCCAGGCCGAGCACCGACGTGCCCGACATCGACAGGCCCGCGATGGCGTTGGCCCCCGTGGTCCCGAACTGCTCGTCGATGATGGACGGCACTTCCTCGGTGAGGAATGTCGTCCACTTGTTGCGGCCGAGCTCCGGGTCGTCCTGTTCCCAGTCGGTGTAGTAGCTGTAGCGTCCGCCCAGTGGAGTCACCACGTTGACGTTCTTGTCGGCGAAGAATTCGTCGACGTCGGTCTGCTCGTCCCACGTGGCAATACCCTGTCCGCCGCCGGATCCGTTGAGCAGATACAGGGTGGGCCGCGGCTCACTGGTGTCGGCAGGTGTCCGTACCCGGAGCGGCACGATGGCATCCATCGATGCCGAATACACGTGCGCGATCACCGTACGGTCGTTCTCGACCTCGATGTGCGACAGCTCCGAAGCCCGCTCTCCCACGGCCGGTGATCCGGGAACCGGGTCGGCCGATCCTCCGGCCGGTACACACACTGCTGCCACCAACCCGACCGTCACGACGCCACATGCACGCCGGAACCACATCGATCCCAAAACCCCACACCCTTCGAAAACCGTCTCGTCCCACGACGAGTCGCAACGACTCGTCCGGCGCTCCCCGACCAGCCCGGAATTACACCGTTGTTTTTACACGATCCCCACCGAAAGATCACGAAAGAGTCAAGATCTTGGTACACGGCACAACCTGTCGATGTGCAACGCAGCGAGACCCGACCCCACCGGAGTGGAATCGGGCCTCGCGTGCAGCTCTGGGTCGAGCAGTCAGGACCGGATCAGAAGTCCATGCCGCCCATGCCACCGGTCGGGTCGCCCATGGGAGCGGCGGCCTTCTCCGGCTTGTCGGCCACAACAGCCTCGGTGGTCAGGAACAGAGCCGCGATCGACGCAGCGTTCTGCAGTGCCGAGCGGGTGACCTTGACCGGGTCGTTGATGCCTGCAGCGAGGAGGTCCTCGTAGACACCGGTCGCGGCGTTGAGGCCGTGACCCGCATCGAGGTTGCGGACCTTCTCCGCGACGACGCCGGGCTCGAGGCCTGCGTTGAACGCGATCTGCTTGAGCGGCGCCTCGAGGGCAACCTTGACGATGTTGGCACCGGTGGCCTCGTCGCCCTCGAGCTTGAGGTCGTCGAGCACGGGTGCGGCCTGCAGCAGAGCCACGCCGCCACCGGCGACGATGCCCTCTTCGACGGCAGCCTTGGCGTTGCGCACGGCATCTTCGATGCGGTGCTTGCGCTCCTTGAGCTCGACCTCGGTCGCAGCGCCGGCCTTGATGACTGCAACGCCACCGGCCAGCTTGGCCAGGCGCTCCTGCAGCTTCTCGCGGTCGTAGTCGGAATCCGATGCCTCGATCTCGGCGCGAATCTGGTTGACGCGACCGGCGATGGCGTCGGGATCGCCCGCGCCCTCGACGATGGTGGTCTCATCCTTGGTGACGACGACCTTGCGAGCCTGGCCGAGAAGCTCGAGACCGGCGGTCTCGAGGGAGAGGCCGACCTCTTCGCTGACGACCTCGCCACCGGTGAGGATGGCGATGTCGGCGAGCTGGGCCTTGCGGCGGTCGCCGAAGCCCGGAGCCTTGACGGCGACGGACTTGAAGGTGCCGCGGATCTTGTTCAGGACGAGGGTGGACAGAGCCTCACCCTCGACGTCCTCGGCGATGATGACGAGCGGCTTGCCCGACTGGATGACCTTCTCCAGGAGCGGCAGCAAGTCCTTGACCGTCGAGATCTTGGAGCTGACGAGCAGGATGTACGCGTCTTCGAGGACGGCTTCCTGACGCTCGGCGTCCGTGGCGAAGTAGAGGGAGATGTAGCCCTTGTCGAAGCGCATGCCCTCGGTCAGCTCGAGCTGGAGGCCGAAGGTGTTGGACTCCTCGACGGTGATGACGCCTTCCTTGCCCACCTTGTCGATGGCCTCGGCGATCAGCTCACCGATCGCGGGATCGCCGGCGGAGATGCCTGCGGTCGCTGCGATCTGCTCCTTGGTCTCGACTTCCTTGGCGGTGTCGAGCAGCTTGGCGGTGACGGCCTCGACGGCCTTCTCGATGCCACGCTTGAGGCCGAGCGGGTTCGCGCCGGCAGCAACGTTGCGCAGACCCTCGCGCACGAGCGCCTGGGCGAGCACAGTAGCGGTCGTGGTGCCGTCGCCCGCGACGTCATCCGTCTTCTTGGCGACTTCCTTGACCAGCTCTGCGCCGATCTTCTCGTACGGGTCCTCGAGCTCGATCTCCTTGGCGATGGACACACCATCGTTGGTGATCGTGGGGGCGCCCCACTTCTTCTCGAGCACGACGTTGCGACCCTTGGGGCCCAACGTCACCTTGACAGCGTCGGCGAGGCTGTTCAGGCCCCGCTCGAGACCGCGACGGGCCTCTTCGTCGAACGCGATGATCTTGGCCATTGCGAAGTGATCCTCCGGATATCGGGGTGACACGCAGGACGACCAATGGTCGGTCGCCCCAAGTAACGCCTTCGGCCGGAATCAGTGCCCGCGACGGACGACCAGGGGTGTCGATAATTCCCGGTCTCACCGTCCCGACCTGGCACTCGTTTGTCGTGAGTGCCAACTGCATTTTTAGCACTCGAGGGTGGCGAGTGCAAGGTTACCTGCACTCACCACCCTCATCGCGGTGCAGATGGTTCCTGCACCACATCGATCAACGAGGCGTGGAGCCCACGCCCACGGCGCACCACTGCCCCGTGGCAGTGTTGAGAGCGAACGACTGAGCACCGACGCACGTCACACCGGTGGTGTCGGCCGTCGCTCCCGAACCCCAGCCGGCCACCGACAACGTGGTCGCCGGACCCTGCGCCCACGAATGGCTCAGACCGCCGCCGAGTGCGTACGCGTAGGAGCGTCCACCGTCACGGGCCGCACTGAGCGCGGTACCGAACCCGGTTGCCTGGGATTCGGCGGCACCCGCGGACTCGGCGACCGACACTGCAGTGCCACTGTCGGCTGCCGATGCCCGCGCAAAGCCCTCACCACTGGCCGTCGCACCACAGCTCGCCGTATCCGACACCAGGATCTGATTCTCGGACGGCGGCGACACACACGTCACGGGCGCGGCCGACGCCGTACCGGCACCCACCAAGGCAATCGATGCCGCGCTGACGGCAGCCGCCGCGAAGATCTGCGCAACACGACGACCGGAGAGGCCGGACCGGAGAGAACGAATGGACAAGAAGAGCTCCTCTGCGCTGGAAGAAGGAGGGAGAGAACCCTCGGGCGCAGGGTACCGGTCACACGTGTCGCAGGCGAGACCCACTTCACATCGTTCGGAGCAACTCCGGAAGATCGGCGACGGAGTCGATCACGTGGTCCGGCTTGTCGACGGCGAGCTCGAGCACGGACCGGCGAAACTTTCCGGTACGCACCAGAACTCCCGCCATCCCCAGCCGCTGTCCGGGCAGCACCTCGCCGTACAGATCGTCGCCGACCATCACCATGCGATCCGGCTCGACGCCCATGAGGTCCGCGGCCGCGAGGAAGCCCTGCATCGAGGGCTTACCCACCGCCACCACCATCTGACCGCTGAGCTCCTCGAGCCCCGGCAGATAGGCGCCCGTGTCGAGGCGCAGACCGTCGGGCCCCTGCCAGCTGGCCGCGCGGTGCATCGCGACGACCGGCACACCGTCGAGCATCAGCTCGGCAACGCGACTCAACGTCCGATGCGTGAACCCCTCCCCCGCACCGCCGAGTACCACCACGTCGGGGTCGGCGTCGTCGCGATCGATCCCGTCGAGATCGGCATCGACGTTGCCGTCGTTGAGCACCCAGCATCGGCGACCCGGATAGGTCTGCTTCAGATACTCCGCCGTGAGCGACGCGGCCGTGACGATCTCGTTCGCGTCGACGGGCATGCCGAGATCGCTGAGCGTTGCAGCGATCTCGGCACACGTCCGCGACGTCGTGTTCGTCAGGAAGGCCCGCGGCACTCCGCTCGCGCGGAGCTCCGCGAGGACGTCTGCGGCGCCGGGCACCGGCTCCCACGACGTCACGATCACGCCCTCGATGTCGAACAACACTCCAGCCACATCGCTCATACCCCCGAGCCTATCGCCCGGGGGGAAGCCGAATCGGACCGTGCCGATTCAGACGGTGCGAGCGAGCCGGTCTGCGAGCAGGTGCGTGAAGCGCGCGGGATCGTCGACCTCCCCGCCCTCGGCGATCAGGGCCATCCCGTACAGCAGCTCCGCGGTCTCGGCGAGCGCCGGATCATCCGTGCGGTCACCGTGTGCCGCGCGCAGCCCCGACACCAGCGGATGCCCGGGGTTCAGTTCGAGGATCCGCTTGGTCTGCGGCACCGGCTGACCCGACGCCTTGTACATGCGCTCGAGTGCAGGGGACATGCTGAACGTGTCGCCCACGACGCACGCCGGCGACGTCGTCAGACGCGACGACAGACGCACCTCCTTGACGTGCTCGTCGAGCGCATCCTTCATCCACGTCAGGAGATCACCGAACTCCTTCTCCTGCTCCTCTCGTCCGGCCTCGGCCGCCTTCTTCTCGTCCTCGGTGTCGAGGTCCACCTCGCCCTTCGCCACCGACCGGAAGGCCTTGCCTTCGAATTCGGGAACCGACGTCACCCACATCTCGTCGACCGCGTCGGTCAGCAGCAGGACCTCGATGCCCTTCGCCGTGAACGCCTCCATGTGCGGGGAACTTTCGAGCAGCTGCCGGGACTCGCCGGTGATGTAGTAGATCTCGTCCTGGCCGTCCTTCATGCGCTCGACATATCCGGCGAGGGTGGTCTGTTCGTCGGTGCTCGCCGTGGAATCGAACGACGAGACCGCGAGCAGAGTGTCGCGGTTGTCGGTGTCGGAGATCAGCCCTTCCTTGAGCACTCGGCCGAACTCGTTCCAGAAGGTCCGGTACTTGTCGGCGTCCTGGGATGCCATGTCCTTGACAGTGGACAGGACCTTCTTCGTGAGACGACGTCGGATGGCCCGGATCTGGCGGTCCTGCTGCAGGATCTCGCGGGAGACGTTCAGCGACAGGTCCTGCGCGTCGACGACGCCCTTGACGAAGCGCAGGTACTCGGGAATGAGGTCTTCGCAGTCGTCCATGATGAACACGCGTTTGACGTAGAGCTGGATACCCGTCTTGCGTTCGCGGGCGAACAGGTCGAACGGGGCGTGCGTCGGAATGAACAGCAGCGCCTGATATTCGAAGGTGCCCTCGGCCCGCATCGGGATGATCTCGAGCGGGTCGTCCCACGCGTGGGCGACGTGCTTGTAGAACTCGTGGTACTCGTCGTCCGACACCTCGTCGCGCGAGCGGGCCCACAGCGCCTTCTGCGAGTTGAGGGTCTTGGTCTCGAAGGTGACCTCGTCGGTGCCGTCTTCACCCTTGGTGGTCCGGGAGACCTCCATGCGGACGGGCCAGGCGATGAAGTCCGAGTACTTCTTGACGATCTCCTCGAGCTTCCACTGCGACGTGTAGTCGTAGAGGTGGTCGTCGGCGTCCTCGGGCTTGAGGTGAAGCGTCACCGAGGTTCCCTGCGGCGCGTCCTCGACGTCTTCGATCGTGTAGGTGGATTCACCGCTCGACTCCCACCGGGTTCCGGCATCCTGCCCCGGCTTGTGGGTGATGAGCGTGACCTTGTCTGCCACCATGAACGCCGAGTAGAAACCGATGCCGAACTGGCCGATCAGTTCCTCGGATGCCGCGGCGTCCTTTGCCTCGCGCAGCTTCTTGCGCATCTCAGCGGTGCCCGATCGGGCGAGGGTGCCGATCAGGTCGACGACCTCGTCGCGCGACATGCCGATGCCGTTGTCCCGGATGGTGAGGGTGCGGGCATCCTTGTCGACAACGAGCTCGATGTGCAGATCGGACGTGTCGACGTTCAGGTCCTTGTTCCGGAAAGACTCCAGGCGGAGTTTGTCCAGCGCGTCGGACGCATTGGAGATCAACTCCCGCAGGAAGGTGTCCTTGTTGGAGTAGATCGAGTGGATCATCAGATCCAGCAACTGGCGCGCCTCGGCCTGGAACTCGCGCTGTTCGACGTGTGTACTCAACTCACTGTCCCCTTCGACAAGCAGATTTCCTCCTCGAATATTAGGACGGCACGAGCCCGGGCGTGCAGAACACCCCGTGTGGGCCATCATGGATGTAAGAGGTACCTCTGCATCGACAGGAGTGCATCATGGCGATTCGTCGAGTGGTTGTGGCCGGAGCCGGGATCGTGGGGCTGTCCACCGCGTGGTTTCTGCAGGAACGGGGCCTTGCCGTCACCGTTGTCGACCGGACGGGCCCCGGAGTCGATACCGCTCATGACCGCGCGTCGTGGGGCAACGCCGGTTGGCTCGCGCCCGCCCTGACCCTGCCGCTACCGGAGCCGTCGGTATTGAGGTACGGGCTGCGATCGATGTTCACGCCCTCGTCACCGGTGTATGTGCCGCCCACACTCGACCCGAAGCTGATCCGCTTCCTCGTGGACTTCGCCCGGCACTGCACCCGACGACATCAGATGGCGTCGCTGGAAATATTTGCCCAGGCCAACAAGGTTGCGTTGCGAGCGTACGACGACCTGGCCGACGGCGGCGTCGCCGAACAGACCCGAGACGCCGATCCTTTCCTCGCGGCATTCACCGCGGAGACCGACCGCGACCACCTACTCGAGGAGTTCGATCACGTGCGGGCAACGGGAGGTGACGTCGACTTCGATGTCCTCGATGCCGACGCGGTGCACTCGCTCGAACCCCTGCTCGGTGACAAGGTGCGCGCGGGACTGCGGATCCGGGGCCAGCGATTCATCGATCCACCGCGATTCGTCGCCTCGCTCGCGGATGCGGTACGAGCACGTGGCGGTGAGATCCTCACCGGGTTCGACGTGACCGAAGTGCGCGACCCCGGTAACGGCGTGGTCGACGTGATCTCCGCGAACGGGTACGACGTGTCCGTCGATGCGGTGGTGCTCGCGACGGGTGCCCGGCTGAACACCCTGGCCCACGAGTTCGGTGTACGTACCCTGGTGCAGGCCGGTCGCGGGTACAGCTTCAGTGTGGTGCCCGACGAACTGCCGAAGAACCCCGTGTATTTCCCGGTGCAGCGAGTGGCGTGTACTCCCCTGCACGATCGGTTCCGCATCGCCGGAATGATGGAGTTCCGGAAACCCGACGCACCGCTCGATCCGCGACGGATACAGGCGATCGTCGACACGACCCGTCCGCTCCTGCGCGATATCGACTGGAACGATCGGGCCGAGGAATGGGTCGGTTCGAGGCCGTGCACGGCCGATGGACTGCCTCTGGTCGGGGCCACCCGGTCGCCGCGGGTGTTCGTCGCAGGCGGTCACGGTATGTGGGGTGTCGCGCTCGGCCCGCTGACCGGCCGGTTGCTCGCGAATTCGATGACGGGCGATGCCGATCCGCTGCTGCGGCACTTCGACCCACTTCGGTGACCGTGGTCATCCCTCGTTCGCGAGTCGCTTGTCCATGCTTTCGATCCAGGTGAGGACGGCACGTTCGTAGGCGATTCCGAACTCGACAGTGGCGGCCGAGTAGTTCGGCAGGTCGTGGTGGGCCAGGAGATCTTCGTAGCCCGCGAGTTGACGTTCGTGGGCTGCGCGATAGTGGGCGAGCATCTCCGCGAGGCGTTCCGGCGGCAGGTGCTCAGCAAACGCAACGGTGAGCAGTAACGGGTGCCGGATGTTTTCCGGTCCCGGTTCCCGGCCGATCCACTCGGTGAACGCCTCCCGGCCTGCGTCGGTGAGCGCGTAGGGCTTGCGGTCACGCGGCCCCTTCTCGCCGGGTTCGATCAGGCCGTCGCGCTCCATCGCGGCGAGTTCGCGGTACACCTGACTGGTCGTGAGCGACCAGAACTTGCCGATCCGCTCCTGCGCCGTGGTCACCAGATCCCAGCCCGTTTTCGGACCCTCGTGCAGAAAACCCAGCAGCGACGCTGCGGTCGCATTCAGTGGCCGTCCGGCCATTGCGCGCTCCCTCCCTCAACGGTCACCACGAAAAGTGTTGACATTCCACTGTGGCATATCCATCATGGACAGTACGACATTCCACAATGGAGCATCCCGCCTGGAGGACCCATGGCCACCGAGAGCCCCTATGCTTCCGACTCCGACAGACTCTCCGATTCGGAACGCGATCAGTACGTCAGTGAACTCTCGCAGCATGTCGGTACCGGTCGTCTCACGATCGAAGAGTTCGACCGGAGGGCGGCTGCCGTCTACGCCTCGCAGATCGTCGCCGAGGCGCGTGCGCAGTTTTCCGATCTTCCCCAGAGCACCCCGCCCGCACCGCCGGTCACCGCGCGCCCTTCTCGTCGTCTGCCGCTCCACCAACGGGTCGAATGGTCCGCCTGGCTCGGCGTGAGTGCGATCAACGTGCTGGTCTGGGCGCTCGTATCGCTCGGGACGACATCGATGGTCTACCCGTGGCCACTGTGGGTCATCGGACCGTGGGGGCTGGTACTCCTCGGCCGGACCGTGCTCGGAATCGAGGGCGGCGGATGCACCTCGCGCGCACACGACGCACGACGGGAGGCCATGCGCGCCCGATCGATCGCCTATCGGGAACAGCTCCGCTACTCGTCACTCGCGGCGGCTTCGCACCACCGCTGACAGGTGAGTCTGCGCAGGAGACACATCCGCGCAGTCACCGCCGCCTGTCACCCGCGTCTGCCATAGTCGGGCAACGACACCACGCGGGAGGCTGCGCCGATGTTTCTGCTCGACGATGTGCTGGTCTACAGCTCACGAGATCTGGCCGATGCCGCCCAGTGCGAGTTCTCACTGCTCAGCGGAGTCGACGCGGTGCTCGGCCGAGGGCAGCGTCCCGCGAGGGTCGCCGATCGGATGCTCGACCGCACCGCCCGTCTCGGGAACGCCCACGAGCAGCGCGTCCTCGACCGCTACCGCGACCGATTCGGCGACGGTGTCGTGCACATCCCCCGCCCCGACCACACGCGCGACGGCTACGAAGCGGCTGCGCGTGCCACGGTCGACGCCGCCCGTGCGGGTGCCGACGTGATCTACCAGGGCACCTTCTTCGACGGCCGGTTCGTGGGTTTCTGCGACTTCCTCGTCCGCACCGGGGATACGTATGCCGTCTACGACACGAAACTCGCCCGGCACGCGAGAGTCGAAGCGCTGCTGCAACTCGCCGCCTACGCCGATGCCCTCGCAGATACCGGAATCCCGGTCGCACCGCACGCCCACCTGATCCTGGGCGACAGCACGCTCGCGTCGTATCCCCTCGCCGACATCGCGCCTGTCTACACGCAACGGCGCAGGCATCTGCAGCGCTTGATCGACGGGCATCACCATGCGGAAGATCCCGTGACCTGGACCAGCGGCGGACACACCGCGTGCGGCCGCTGCGACACGTGCGAGCCTCAGGTGGCGGCGCACCGCGACCTGCTGATGGTCGCGGGAATGCGGTCGACGCAACGCGCCCGATTGATCGCAGGCGACGTCACAACGATCGACGGACTCTGTGCTCGCAAGGAGCCCGTGCCGGACATGTCGCACCGCACGTACGCGGCACTGCGGGCACAAGCGCAGGTTCAGGTGCGGCAGGAACAGACCGGCCAACCCGTCGTCGACGTCTACGAACCGGGTTCTCTTGCGGCACTGCCCGACCCGGACGACGGCGACCTCTTCTTCGACTTCGAGGGCGATCCGCTGTGGTGCGAGGACGGCGGCCCCGACTGGGGCCTCGAGTATCTGTTCGGTGTCGTCGAACAAGACACCGACGCTCCGACGTTCCGTCCTTTCTGGGCGCACACGCGCGCCGAGGAACGCCGCGCGCTGCTCGATTTCCTCGAGTACGTGGCGCAACGCCGCCGAGTGCACCCGAAGATGCATATCTACCACTACGCGCCGTACGAGAAGTCGGCGCTGTTGCGCCTGGCGGGCCGGCACGGCGTGGGCGAGGAGGAAGTCGACGGCCTACTGCGCGACGGTGTCCTGGTGGACCTGTATCCCATTGTGCGCGCATCACTTCGGTCCGGAGAGTCGTCGTACAGCATCAAGAAACTCGAGCCGCTCTACATGCCGGCGCGGCAAGGTGAGGTGGTCGATGCCGGTGCGTCGATCGTCGCGTACGCGGACTACTGCGATCTCCGCGACGCCGGGCGAAGCGAAGAGGCCTCGAAGCTGCTCGACTCGATCGCGTCGTACAACGAGGACGACTGCGTGTCGACGTTGCGGCTGCGCAACTGGCTGCTCGACCGGGCGGCGGAACACGGTGTCGCCACCACCGGCGTCACACACGAGGAAGCCGCACTCCCACTCGAACCGCACCCCGCAGAGGTCACACTGTGGGAGTTCGCGGGCCAGACTGCGCACCTGCCGGACCGCCCCCGACCACCGGGTGAGCGCACCGACGACCAGCAGGCGGCGGCGCTGATGGCGGCCTCGCTCGGCTACCACCGGCGGGAGCGGAAACCGTTCTGGTGGGCACACTTCGACCGGCTGTCGACTCCGGTGGACGAATGGGCCGACACCCGCGACACGCTCGTCGCGACCTCCGTCGCGGTCGAGGAGGACTGGCATCTGCCGCCGCGCAAGCGCAAGGCCCGGCGCCATCTGGCGGTCACGGGCGATTTCGACACCGGCAGCACAGCGCGGGCTGGCGATTCGGTGTTCCTTCTGTACGAGGCGCAGGCACCGGACGGGCTGCCCGACGGCGGTCCGCGGACGCGGGCGTGGTCGAGCGGGAAGATCCTCGAACGCCGGTCCGGCAGCGATTTCCACGACGTGCTCGTGATCGAGGAGTTGCTGCAGACCGACGAGGAGTATTCGGCTCTGCCGATGGCCGTCACGCCCGGCTCCCCGATCGGTGCGGCCGGCATCGAGAAGGCGATCGAATCTGCGGCCGACGCCATGTGCGCGTCGCTGCCTGATCTACCGGCCACGGCAGGTGTCGACATCCTGCGACGGATCCCGCCGCGCACGCGTTCCGGCGGGCTCCCCCCGGTCGGCGACGGCGGATTCCCGGACGCGATCACCGCGGCAGTCCTCGAGCTCGACGATTCGTATGTGGCCGTGCAGGGTCCGCCCGGTACCGGGAAGACGTACACGGGGTCCCGCGTCGTGGCCGCGCTCGTCCGCGAACACGGCTGGCGGGTCGGGGTGGTCGCGCAGTCGCATTCGGTGGTGGAGAACATGCTCGACGGTATCGTCGCCGCGGGGGTTCCCGGCGAAGTCGTGGTGAAGGCGAAGGCGAAGACCGTCGAGCCGGAATGGACACCCGCGAAAGACGCCAAGACCCTGACGCGGTATCTGGACGGGCTTCACGACGGATATGTCGTCGGTGGCACCGCTTGGGATTTCACGAATACGAACTGCATCACACCGGGCAGCCTGGATCTACTGGTCATCGACGAGGCGGGGCAGTTCTGCCTGTCCAATACCGTCGCGGTCGCGACGAGTGCGCGGAATCTGTTGCTCCTGGGCGATCCTCAGCAGTTGCCCCAGGTCAGTCAGGGCACGCACCCCGAACCCGCCGACGAGTCGGCGCTCGGCTGGCTCGCCGAGGGGCACGGCGCACTGCCCGCAGACCGGGGCTTCTTCCTGTCGCGCACGTGGCGGATGCATCCCGACCTGTGCGCGCGGGTGTCGGACCTGTCGTACGAGGGACGGCTGTCGTCCCAGTCCGACCGGACTACCGCGCGCGCCCTCGACGGACTCTCACCGGGTGTGCACACGGTGACGGTCGAGCATGTCGGCAACGCGACGTGCTCGGTCGAGGAGAGCGACGAGGTGGTGCGCCGAGTGCAGACGCTGCTCGGCACCGAGTGGCGCGACGGCCCCGAAGGCGCGTCGCGCCCAATCGGAGAGAAGGACGTGCTCGTCGTCGCGCCGTACAACGCGCAGGTGGCGATGATCCGGTCCCGCCTGGCAGATGTCGGACTGACCCGGGTCGATGTGGGCACGGTCGACAAGTTCCAGGGTCGTGAGGCTCCGGTGGTGTTGATCTCGATGACGGCGTCGGCGGTCGAGGACGTGCCGCGCGGGATGTCGTTCCTGTTGTCGCGCAACCGTCTCAACGTCGCACTCTCACGGGGGCAGTGGTGTGCGATCGTCGTCCGGTCGCGTGCGTTGACCGATCATCTACCGTCGACCCCCGACGAACTGGTCGACCTCGGGGCGTTCCTGCGTCTGACCCGGTGACGGCCACCACAGCATCGGATACGATCGACGCCAGTATTTTTGTGACCCCGAGTACCACGCACCGAGTAGGAGCATTCATGTCGAAGACCCTCGAAGCCACCATCGACGTCGCAGCAGACCCCGACCGGGTTTGGAGTGTCGTCTCGGATCTGCAGCGCATGGGCGAGTGGAGCCCGCAGTGCCGCAAGATGATCGTCCGCGGCGGCAGTGTCGGCCCCGGAACCTCGACGATCAACATCAACCGCAAGGGCGTCCTGGTGTGGCCCACCACGTCGAAGGTTCTCACGTTCGAGCCCGGGCGCGAGCTGCGCTTTCGCATCAACGAGAACCGCTCGATCTGGTCGTTCGCCCTCGAACCCACCGAGACGGGCACCCGGATCGTGCAACGCCGCGAGGCTCCCACCGGCACCAGCAAGGTCTCGCAGACCCTCATCAAGTACATCCTCGGAGGTCAGGAGAACTTCGACGACGACATGATCGTCGGCATGAATTCCACCCTCGCCCGGATCAAGAACGAAGCGGAGGCACGCGCAGCCGTCTGACCGCACGTCTCTATACTCACGTACTCTCGGGTGTCCTGGGGACAGCCCGTCCGGGCAACCCGACGAACGTGAGTGAAGAGGAGCCGTGGCACGTAAGCCCACACCCGCTGGAACACCACCGACCAGCGGTGCAGCACATGTCGTCGATCTGATCAAGAAGGCCGTTCCGCCGCTTCACCCCGGCGGAGTGCCGTTCGTCGTCGCACCCCTGGCAGTGGCTGTACTCGGCCGCAAGCGCAAGTGGGTCCGCCGTGCGGGCCTCGCTTCCGCCGCCGCCACCGCGACGTTCTTCCGGCACCCCCACCGGGTGCCGCCCAACCGGGTCGGTATCGCCGTCGCACCCGCCGACGGTGAGGTCGCGCTCGTCGACACGGCCGTGCCGCCCGCCGAACTCGGCCTCGGCACCGAACCGCTCCCCCGCGTGAGCATCTTCCTGTCGGTGCTCGACGTACATGTGCAGCGCAGTCCCGTCGGCGGCATCGTCCGCAAGGTCGTGCACCAGCCCGGGAAGTTCCTCTCCGCCGACCTCGCCGACGCGAGTGAGGTCAACGAACGCACGAGCATGCTGCTCGAGATACGCGACGGCACCCAGGTCGGGGTCGTGCAGATCGCCGGCCTACTGGCTCGACGCATCGTGTGCGACGCACAGGTGGGCGACACGGTTCCCATCGGCGACACGTACGGACTCATCCGCTTCGGCTCTCGCGTCGACACATATCTGCCTGCGGGGAGCACACTGCTCGTCGAACGCGGTCAGCGCACGATCGGTGCGGAGACCGTCATCGCTCAGTTGCCCTCCACGCCGGTGCTGTGACCCCCCTCAAACCGAGTGCACCCGCCGGGGACGACAGCGGAGTGTCTCGCAGTCGTCCCGTGGCGGTGCGCCTGCTGCCGAGCGTGATCACGATCCTTGCGCTGTCGGCAGGCCTGTCTGCCGTGAAGTTCGCACTCGACGGAGAACTCGGCATCGCCCTCGGCATGATCGGGGCCGCCGCGGTTCTCGACGCACTCGACGGTCGTATCGCACGCTTGCTCGACGCGACCAGCAAGATCGGTGCCGAACTCGACTCGTTGTCCGATGCCATCGCGTTCGGCGTCGCACCCGCACTCGTGCTGTACGTGACGTTGCTCGACGGCAGCGCACTGGGCTGGATCATCGCGTTGCTGTACGCAGTGAGTATCGTTCTGCGCCTGGCACGCTTCAACACCCTGCTCGAGGACGACTCCGTCCCCGCGTACGCCCGTGAATACTTCGTGGGCGTGCCGTCACCGGCGGGCGCCATCATCGCGTTGAGTCCGATTGCGGCGTACATCCAGTGGGGCGACGGCTGGTGGTCGTCGTTCCCGCTCGTCCTGGTGTGGACGCTCATCTCCGCAGGCCTGATCGTCAGCCGGATCCCCACCCTCGCCATGAAGTCCGTGTCGGTGCCACCACGTCTCGCGATCGGCCTGCTGGCGCTCGTCGCAGCCGGTGCAGCAGCGCTCGTCACCTATCCGTTCATCCTGATGCTGGTGTTGGTGGGCGCGTACCTGCTGCACATCCCATTCGCAATCCGCTCCCGGCGGTGGGTGGCGGCGCGCCCTGCGACGTGGGACATCAAGCCCTCGGAACGACGGGCGATCCGCGCCGAGTCGCGTGCGCTGCGACCCCGGCGCGCCGTCGGCCGACGCATGCTCACCGCGACGGGACGTTCCTCGGCGCGCCTCGGCCTGCGTCGCCCGCGCGGACGCTGACCACGATCTAGGCTCGTGCGGGTGACCACCCCACAACTCGCGCTGACCGTCCGGCTCAACACTTCCGCAGCAGATGCCCGCCGCGGAATCGTTCGCTTGCATCCCGAGGTGCTCACCGCCCTCGGGCTGCGCGAATGGGATGCGATCGCACTCACCGGGGCGCGGCGCACCGCGGCCGTCGCAGGACACGCACCGGCAGGCACTCCCACCGGGACGATCCTCCTCGACGACGTCACCCTCTCCAATACCGGACTGCGGGAGAACGCCACCGTGGTCGTCGCACCTGTGACCGTGTACGGCGCGCGGGGGGTGACGGTCACCGGCTCGTCCCTCGCCAGCGCGTCGATCCCCGCCGTCACCTTGCGTCAGGCGCTGCTCGGCAAGGTCGTCACCGTCGGCGACGCGGTGTCGCTGCTGCCGCGCGACCTCGGCCCCGGCACCAGCAGTGCCGACACCACGCGCGCACTGTCACGGACCTTCGGTATCGCGTGGACGACGGAGCTGCTCACCGTCTCGGCCGTCGATCCGTCCGGTCCGGTCAGTATCCAGCCGAATACCGCGGTCTCCTGGGCCACGGGGAACGCCACCGATGCTCGACCGGCTGTTGCGCCGTCGGTCACCGCACCGTTGACGGAGTACCCGCCCGAGGCCGGGACTCAGCGGCCGTCGGCGCCCCCCGTCGAAGACCTCGTCGGACTGCAGGCGCAGGTCGGCAAGCTCGCCGAATGGCTGAAGCTCGCCCTCGACGAACCGGAACTGTTGCGCACCCTCGGCGCGTCTCCCCACCTCGGCGTGATGATCACCGGGCCCGCCGGAGTCGGCAAGACCACGTTCGCGCGGGCGGTGCTCGCGAACCGCCGTGTCGTCGAGGTCGACGGCCCGAGTATCGGTGCGCTCGCCGCCGCCGATCGACTGGCGCGGATCACCGCAGCCGTCGACGCGGTCCGAGGCGGAGGCGTCCTGCTCGTCACCGATGTGGACACCGTCCTGCCCTCCGACGCGGAGCCGGTGGCAACGCTGATCCTCGAGCAACTCCGCCACGCGGTCGAGACCGACGATGTTGCCCTGGTCGCGACCTCCGCCGCACCCGACAGCGTCGATCCGCGGGTACGGACACCCGAGATCTGCGACCGTGAACTGTCGCTGCCGTTGCCCGACGGCGCCACCCGTCGCGCCCAGCTCGAGGTACTGCTGCGATCGGTGCCGTCCACCGGCCTCGACCTCGATGCGATCGCGGAGCGCACCCCCGGCTTCGTCGTCGCCGACCTCGCTGCACTGTGCCGCGAGGCCGCGCTGCGCGCCGCCTCTCGCGCGAGCCGCGCCACCGACGAACCGAAACTGACACAGGACGACCTCGTCGGCGCGCTCGAGGTGATCCGGCCGCTGTCCCGCTCCGGATCCGAGGAACTGGCGATCGGGAGCGTGAGCCTCGACGACGTGGGCGACATGGTCGAGACGAAGCAGGCACTCACCGAGGCCGTGCTGTGGCCCCTGCAGCATCCCGATTCGTTCGCACGACTGGGAGTGGACCCGCCTCGCGGGGTGCTGCTGTACGGTCCGCCCGGCTGCGGCAAGACATTTCTCGTGCGCGCGCTGGCGAGTACCGGCCGGCTGAGCGTGCACGCCGTCAAGGGCGCCGAACTGATGGACAAATGGGTCGGCGCATCGGAGAAGGCGGTGCGTGAACTGTTCCAGCGCGCGCGGGACTCCGCACCCTCGCTCGTGTTCCTCGACGAGATCGACGCCCTCGCACCACGCCGCGGCCAGAGTTCGGACTCCGGGGTGTCGGACCGTGTCGTGGCATCGTTGCTGACCGAACTCGACGGTGTCGAGCCGCTCCGCGACGTCGTGGTGGTCGGGGCGACCAACCGCCCCGACCTGATCGATCCGGCGCTGCTGCGCCCCGGGCGACTCGAGCGGCTGGTGTTCGTGCCGCCGCCGGACGCCGACGCGCGCGCCGCGATCCTGAAGACCGCCGGCCGGTCGGTGCCCTTGGACGACGACGTCGACCTCGATGCGCTCGCCGAGGATCTCGACGGGTACTCGGCGGCCGACTGTGCGGCGGTCCTGCGCGAGGCGGCGCTGGCCGCGATGCGTCGGCGGGTCGACGCGGCTGCAGTGACCTCCGAGGACGTCGCCGCTGCCCGCGAGACCGTCCGGCCGTCGCTCGATCCCGTGCAGGTCGAGCAACTGCGGGCGTACGCGGACGGACGCTGACATGTCGCCGACCTCGACGTCCGTCCGCGCCGGCGCACCGGCTGCGCTCGCCGCGGCGGCATGCGCATCCGCGGTCGCGGGATTCGTCCTGCTCGTCGGCGAATCGGCGCTCCCGAGCGGCACCCGCAGCGACTTCTCGCCGATGATCACCGCGGTCCTCGCCGTGGTGTCGGTGGTGGGCCTGCAACGGTCCGGTTCGCCGCGGACGGCGTGGTCGCTGGGAGCCGGCGCGGTACTCGTGCTCGGCTCGGTCCGATATCTCGTGCCGGAGGGGGCCTCGACCGACACCCTCACCACCGTCGGTGTGGTCACCTCCGGGACGACGGGGGTGCTGCTGGGCGCCGCGGTCGCCGGGGCATGGGCGGTATCGAACGGACCGTGGGCGCTGCTCACGGGTGCCTGGTCCGCGTTCCTCACCGCCGCCGCGGTCGGCGTGCAGGTGCCGGTCGATCCGGTGCGGTGGACGATCACCCAGTGGCTGCTGGCGATCGCATTGGTGGCCCTCGTCGCGGCGGCGCTGACCGCCACGCCCGGGGGTGGTGCACAGCGATTCGACCCGCGACTACTCGCAGTGACCGCGCTCGCTGCGGGCGTGCTGACGCTCGGTTATCGGTTGCTCGGGGAACTGGTGACCTCCGAGGCCGGGTCCGGTGGAACGCGGATGTGGTTCGTCGCGGTGGGCGCTCTCGTGGTGGTGGTGATCGGCGCCGAGGTCGTCGCCCGTGTCGTCCCCTCTGGTGACGACCGCTTCGTGCTGGCGGTCACCGGCGCGGTCGCCGCGGTATATCCGGCGATGCTCGAGTTGTTCGGCAGCGAGCAGTGGTGGCTGCCGCTGCTCGTGGTCGCTGCTGTTGCCCTCGGCGTGTGGTGTTCCCCCTACGTTCCGTACGCGGCTGCCGGCCTCGTGGTGGCGCTGGCCGTCTCGACAGCTGCGGTGCTGTGGCCGCAGTTCGCCGAGAACGTTCCCCTGCCGGTGCGCCTGGTGCTCATCGCCGCGGGAGCGGGGCTGGCGCTCGCCTCCTCGTTGCCCGGATCGGCGTCCGTCGCTGCGTTGGGGTTGTCTCTGCCGGTGCCGATGACGGCGGTGATCGGAGCAGTGTGGCTGCTTCCTGCCGACCCTCGGTGGCCGGCTCTCGCTCTCGCGGCGGTGGGTGCCGTGTGCGCCTGGCAGGTGAGATGAGTCCTGTCGTTCCCCGTGTCGCCCCCGATTCGCAACGGTGCAAAGCCTCTCGTTAGTATGGGCTCATTCCGATTTGCCCATTAACGGCGAACGGCGCGCATGTCGGGGCGTCCCGCGTTTCGGCTTCGGTGTCGGTCGCATTGTCAATTCTGCACCGGTCACCTCCGATTGCAGGCTGAATACAGGACCGTTTCACCCCGCCGCCTGGCCCGATCCCGACGGAGTGCCTTTTGCTCGCCATACTCATCGCTCACGCGGTTGCCGCGATCCTGGCACCGCCGCTGGTCAGAGTCATGGGGAGAAACGCGTTTCTGCCGTTGGCGCTCGTGCCGCTGGCGAGCCTGGGCTGGGTCATCGCAAACTGGGGTACCGAGCAGGAACTGAACATCCGGTGGGCTTCGGCAGTGTCGATGGATATCGACATGCGGTTCGATTCCCTCTCCGCCGTCATGTGCCTGCTGGTGCTCGGTATCGGTTCACTGATCCTGCTCTATTGCGCGCGCTATTTCGAAGACGACGAGCCGCGTCTGGGAATCTTCGCAGCCGAGATGGTGGCGTTCGCCGGCACCATGTTCGGGTTGGTCACCAGTGACAACATGCTGGTGCTCTACACCTTCTGGGAGTTGACGACGGTTCTGTCGTTCCTGTTGGTGGGCCACTATGCCGAACGTGCGTCGAGTCGCCGTGCCGCGACGCAGGCGCTGCTCGTGACCACGGCCGGCGGCCTCGCGATGCTCGTCGGCATCATCATCCTCGGCCAGCTCGTGGGCAGCTACAACCTGTCCGCGGTGATCGAGGCAGCACCCGCCGGCTGGCTACCGGGCGTCGCCATCGTGCTGGTACTCATCGGTGCATTGTCGAAGTCCGCGGTGGTGCCGCTGCACTTCTGGCTTCCCGGCGCGATGGCCGCCCCCACACCGGTGTCCGGCTACCTGCACGCCGCCGCGATGGTGAAGGCCGGTATCTACCTGATCGCGCGTCTGGCTCCCGCGTTCGCCGACGCAGCGCCGTGGCGACCGATCGTCATCACCCTCGGCCTCGTGTCGATGATCCTCGCCGGCTGGCGCGCGCTCCGTGCGTTCGATCTGAAACTGATTCTCGCGTTCGGCACGGTCAGCCAGCTCGGATTCCTCACCGCACTCGTCGGCATCGGCAGCCGTGAAGCAGCACTCGCCGGCCTGACAATGGTCATCGCGCACGCCATGTTCAAGGCCTGCCTGTTCATGGTGGTCGGGGTCATCGACCACTCGACGGGCACTCGCGACATCCGCAAACTCGCGCACCTCGGGTTGAAGACTCCGATCCTCGCGGTGGTGGCGGCCCTTGCCGCGGCGAGCATGGCCGGACTACCACCGTTCATCGGTTTCGTCGGCAAGGAGGCCGCGCTCGAGGCAGCACTGGTCGCCGAGGTGCTTCCGGAGTGGGCGCGCATCGCCGTCGTCGCGGGCATGGTGCTCGGCTCGATCCTCACCCTCGCCTACAGCATCCGCTTCATCTGGGGAGCTTTCGGCCGCAAGCAGCTCAAGCGCCCCAGCCCTGCGGTGCAGAGCCTTCACGCTCCAGGTCCGCTGCTGCTGTCGGCACCGTCGCTGCTCGCGGTCGGTGGTCTCGCGGCAGGATTCGCAGCACCCTGGGTCGATACACTCGTCTCGCCCTACGCCGACACGCTGCCTGCCTCCCTCGCCAAGCCCTACCACCTGGCGCTCTACCACGGATTGACGCTGCCGCTCGCCCTGACCGCAGTCGTCATCGTGGGTGGTATCAGCCTGTATCTCGCGCACCGCACGGTCGCACGACTGCGGTTCGAACATCCCCCGCTCGGCAACGCCGACCGTATCTACGACGCGACCCTGCGCGGCATGGACACCCTGTCGACGAGACTGACGAGTTTCATCCAGCGAGGTTCGCTGCCGCTGACCCAGGCCACGATTCTCGTCACCCTCGTGCTGCTTCCCACCGTGTTGATGTTCGTCTTCGGGGCGGGCAACACGCCTGCGTTCCGCGTGTGGGACACCCCGTGGCAGTTCACCGTCGCCGTGATCATGATCGGCGGCGGCATTGCCGCAACCGTGATGCGGAACCGGCTCGCCGCTGTCCTGATGGTCGGTGTCACCGGCTACGGTCTCGGCGTCCTGTTCGCACTGCAGGGCGCCCCCGACCTGGCACTGACACAGTTCCTCGTCGAGACCGTCACCCTCGTGATGTTCGTGCTGGTACTGCGAAAACTCCCGCCCGAAAGCGATCCGCAGGCCGAGATCGGCAAACGCGGACCCCGCGCGCTGCTCGGTATCGCGGTCGGTGCGGTGGTGACCGTCGTCGGAGCGTTCGCTGTCGCTGCGCGCACTGCCGAACCGATCTCGCTGCAACTCCCCGAGTTGGCATACGAACTCGGCCACGGCAAGAACGTCGTGAACGTGCTGCTCGTCGACATTCGCGCATGGGACACACTCGGCGAGATCTCGGTCCTGCTGGTCGCGGCGACCGGCGTCGCAAGCCTGGTGTTCCGCACCCGCCGGTTCGGTACCGCACCGCGAGTCTCCGACGCACCCGCCTCTCAGCTCGATGCGGCGGGGTCGAACTCCGAGATCACCTGGCTACGCGGCGGCGATCTGATCGATCCGCGCTACCGGTCGCTCGTCCTCGAGGTCACCACCCGGCTGGTGTTCCCCACGATGATGGTGCTGTCGGTCTACTTCTTCTTCGCCGGACACAACGCCCCGGGCGGCGGCTTCTCCGGTGGTCTCGTCGCCGGGCTGGCTCTCGTCCTGCGTTATCTGGCAGGTGGACGCTACGAACTCGGAGAGGCGGTTCCCATCGACGCCGGCAAGATCCTCGGACTCGGCCTGACCTTCGCCGCAGGCACCGCACTGTTCTCGCTCTTCCTCGGCGCGCCGGTGCTCTCGTCTGCGGTCCTCGAGGTGACATTGCCGTTGATCGGCGACATCAAGCTGGTCACCGCACTGTTCTTCGACCTCGGCGTGTACCTGATCGTCGTCGGACTGATCCTCGATGTGCTGCGAAGCCTCGGAGCCCGGCTCGACGCCGAGGTCGTGGGTGAGCGCCGATGACCACGAATCTCACGCTGGTCGTCATCGTCGGAGTGCTCGTCGCCTGCGGTGTGTATCTGCTGCTCGAACGCAGCATCATCAAGATGCTGCTCGGCCTACTGCTCATCGGCAACGGCGTCAACCTGCTGATCATTGCTGTCAGCGGCCCGGCCGGAGACGCCCCCGTCGTCGGGTCCGACAATGTGATCCGGGAAGAGATGGCCGATCCTCTCGCGCAGGCCATGGTGCTGACATCGATCGTGATCACGATGGGTATCGCGGCGTTCGTGCTGGCGCTGACGTACCGCTCGTACTCGATCCGTGCACGCGACGAAGTCGAGAACGACCCCGAAGACACGATGGTGTCGCGGCGGCGGACTCTCGCCGACGCGCCCGGTCGCGACCGCTCCGACGACCCGGTCACCGGTGTACCGAGCAAGAGCGGCGACGCGTTCGATGCCGAAGGCAATCCGATCCCACTCGACCAGCTCACCAACATCGAGGACCTCGAGGTCTACGAGGATCTGCACGACGGCGATTTCGACGACCCCACCGACTCCGTCTACGACGATCCACGCAACCCCGGCAGCGGAAATCCTCACCCTCGCCCCCGGCCCCTCCCGTCTCCCGTTACCGACGACGACGCTGCGGCAGACGGGGCCACCGGAAACGCAGGAAAGGCCGAGAACGACGGTAAGGAGGACGACCGATGACACTGGACACCGCCGTTCTCATCCCGCTGCCCATCCTCATCCCGCTGCTCGCTGCCGCCGTCACCCTTATTCTTGGCCGCCGCCCGCGGGCACAGCGGTTCGTCACCGTCGGTGCTCTCGTCGCGTCGCTCGTGGTCGCGGTCGCATTGCTGTATTTCGCCGATCAGGACGGCATCGAGGTCGTACAGGTCGGCGGGTGGGAAGCGCCGATCGGCATCTCCCTGGTGGCCGACCGGCTCGCCGCGCTGATGCTCGTCATCGCAGCCATCGTGTTGCTGTCCGTCATGCTGTTCGCCGTCGGTCAGGGTATCCACGACGGCAACGAACAGCAGCCGGTGTCGATCTTCCTGCCCACCTACCTCGCACTCACCGCGGGTCTGAACATCGCGTTCCTCGCGGGCGACCTGTTCAACATGTTCGTGGGATTCGAGGTACTCCTCGCCGCATCGTTCGTGTTGCTGACCTTGGGAGCAAGCGCCGATCGCGTACGCGCCGGGGTCTCGTACGTGATGGTCTCGATGGTGTCGTCGATGATCTTCCTCGCCGGTATGGCGTTCGCCTACGCCGCGACGGGGACATTGAATCTGGCGCAGATGGCGTTGCGGATGGACGACGTACCTTCGGGAACTCGGACCGCGATCTTCGGCGTGCTGCTGGTGGCGTTCGGCATCAAGGCCGCGATCTTCCCGCTGTCGTCGTGGTTGCCCGACTCCTATCCCACCGCTCCCGCCCCCGTCACCGCGGTCTTCGCCGGCCTGCTCACCAAAGTCGGTGTGTACGCGATCATCCGTGCACACACCCTGATCTTCCCGCAGGGTGAGCTCGACGACGTCCTGCTTGTCGCCGGCCTGCTGACCATGGTCGTGGGCATCCTCGGTGCCATCGCGCAGAACGACATCAAGCGTCTGCTGTCGTTCACCCTCGTCAGCCACATCGGCTACATGGTGTTCGGTATCGCGTTGTCGAACGAGACCGGGCTCGGCGGCGCGGTGTTCTATGTGGCGCACCACATTCTGGTGCAGACCACGCTGTTCCTCGTCGTCGGCCTGATCGAACGCCAGGCCGGATCGGCGTCGCTCCGCCGCCTCGGCGGCCTGGCGTTGACGAGCCCGCTGCTCGCCGTCCTGTTCCTCATTCCTGCCCTCAACCTCGGAGGCATCCCGCCGTTCTCCGGATTCATCGGCAAGGTCGCGTTGCTGCAGGCCGGCGCCGCGGACGGGTCGGTCCTCGCGTGGGTTCTCGTCGCAGGCGGCACTCTCACCAGCCTCTTGACGTTGTATGCAGTGGCTCGGGTCTGGGCCAAGGCGTTCTGGCGTGCCCGCGCCGACGCTCCCGAAGGCGACCTCGCCGATATCGGGCCGTCTGCGCTGATCGACGAGTCCGAAGCCGATATCGCATTCGAGGAGCGGGCCGATGTCGGCAAGATGCCGGCAGCAATGCTCGGTCCGACGATTGCGCTGGTGGTGATCGGTGTGGCGTTGACCGTGTTCGCCGGACCGTTGCTCGACATCAGCAACCGCGCCGCCGAGAATCTGCGCGACCGCTCGGTGTACATCGAGGCCGTGTTGGGAGAAACGCCATGATCAACCGCGGCAATGTACTACGCCTGTCCGTGATCATCTGGATGGCGTTCGTATGGGTACTTCTGTGGGGCACCTTCAGCATCGCCAACGTCCTCGGCGGGCTGATCGTCGCAGGAATCATCGCGGTACTGCTCCCGCTGCCGAAGGTGCCGGTGGAAGGGCGGGCCCACCTGCTGTCGGCCCTTCGACTCGGGGTGTACATCTTCGTCGAGTCGATCAAGTCGACGATCTCGGTCGCGTGGCTGGCGATCCGCCCGGCAGCGCCCCCGGTGACAGGGGTACTGCGATGCCGGTTGACCATCAAGTCCGATCTGGTACTCACCCTGTGGACCGACATCATGAACAACATCCCGGGCACGATGGTCCTCGAGATCGACCAGGTCAGGCGGATCATGTACGTGCACGTGCTGGATGTGAGCACCGACAAGGCCGTCGCCGACTTCTACCGCTCCGCACGATTGATCGAACGTCTTCTCATCGACACCTTCGAACGGGACTCGGAATGGCAACCCAGCCCATGGAGAAGCGGGACGGAGGAAGCGATATGACCGTGATACTCGCGGTTTCGGGTGCCCTGCTGTTCACGTCGTCCCTGCTGATCGGCTATCGAGTGCTGGCCGGACCCAGCTCGCTCGACCGCCTCGTCGGAGTCGATGCGCTACTCGCCATCGCCATCTGCGGCGTGTCGATCTGGATGGTCTACACCCGCGACACCACCCTCGCGCCCGCAGTGGTTGCGCTGGCGCTCGTCGGATTCATCGGGTCGGTCTCGGTCGCACGGTTCCGGGTGCGTGACGAAGAATGAGCAATTTCTTCGACATCGTCGGACACGTACTGATCCTCATCGGGGCGGTGATCTCGCTGACCGCGGCGATCGGCGTCGTCCGCTTCCGCGACACGCTCTCCCGCATGCACCCAGCGACGAAACCTCAGGTCATCGGGCTCCTGTTCGTCCTCGGCGGCGCGATGCTCAACCTGTGGGGCTCGTTCGACGTGTGGATGCTCGCGTTGGCCGGGATGTTCATGGTGCTCACCGCACCCGTGATCGCACACCGTGTGGGCAGCATCGCCTATCGGGAACAGCTCGGCCGCGACGGGCTTCTCGACGAGAAGGACGTTCCTCCCTACCGGGCCTAGGAGCGGGCGCACAAGCACTCAGCTCAGCCGCGCAGCTCCTCGACCAACGAATCGACGACCGCGACCAGGTCCCCACCGGAGCGCTCCGCAACACGTCGCTGACGCTGGTACGACGCCCCGCGAACCGGGATGTCCGCCACGGCGGCGAGTTCGTCGGCGCATCCGAGCCGGGCCGCGGTCGGGGTGAGCTGCTCGAGCAGATCATGCAGATCGTCGGTGACCAGGCGTTCGCGGCAGGCAGGATCGAGAATCACCTCGGCGTCGAGGCCGTAACGGGCCGCCCGCCACTTGTTCTCCTTGACGTGCCACGGCTGAAGAGTCGGCAGTTCTTCCCCCCGGTCGAGGCATTCGTCGAAGTGGACGACGAGGCAGTGGACGAACGCGACGAGCGCTCTGAGCTCGGCCATGTTGGTGATGCCGTCGAAGACCCGGACTTCCAGGGTCCCCCACCTGGGTGCGGGTCGGATGTCCCAGTGCATCCCACCGGGTTTGCTGATGACACCTGATTTGAGCTGATCTTCGATGAATCGGGTGTACTGCTCCCAGTCGGCGAAGTGGTACGGCAGTCCTGCGGTGGGCAGCTGCTGGAACATCAGCGCCCTGTTGCTGGCGTACCCGGTGTCGAGCCCCGCCCAGATCGGCGACGACGCCGACAGCGCCAGCAGGTGCGGGTACTTGACGAGCATGGCGTTGAGAATCGGAATGACCTTGTGCGGCGACGACACTCCGACATGTACGTGCACACCCCAGATGAGCATCTGGCGGCCCCACCATCGGGTGCGTTCGATCATCTCGTCGTATTCGGGTGATTGGGTGACCACCTGGTCGGTCCACTGCGCGAACGGATGGGTGCCCGCGCACATCAGGTCGACGCCGAGCGGGTCGGCGGCACGACGCAGCAGACCCAGCGATTCGGTGAGATCGTCGACGGCCTCCGCGACGGTGTCATGTACATCGGTGACCAATTCCACGGTGTTGCGCAGGAATTCCTTGGTCAGACGCGGTGTGTCGCCCGGGAGCTCACCGACCGCGTCGAACACGACCGCAGCGGTATTGGACAATTCGCGGGTCGTCTTGTCGACCAGCGCGATCTCCCATTCCACACCGAGTGTCGGGCGCGGAGAACCCGGAAATTCGACAACCACTTCTCGATCCAACCACAGGGCCCACCCGACCGAGTGCTGGTCGAGTGGGCCCTGTGAGCGAAATTACGAGCGGTGCGCTCAGCCGACCACACCGCAGGCGAGACGATCGCCGGCATTGTCCTGATGCACGACCACGGAAGTTCCTTCGTCGCCCTGGAGATCGTCGAGCGTGAACGCCGCGGTGGTGACCGTCGCGGTCGCGGAGCCGTCCTCGTGGACAACGACGGAAACCAGGTCGCCGCTCTCCGGGACAGCGGTGTGGCCGGGCACCTGCAGGTGGGCACCGGCCGACAGGAACGCGCCGGGCTCGCCGCCGGTGGGAGCCGCCGACTCCGGCTCACACACACCGAACTCGTGGACGTGCACACCGTGGTATCCGGGTTCGAGGCCTTCGACGTCGACGGTCACTTCGATGTTGCCATCGTGCTCGGCGAAGGTCACGGTGCCGGCGGACTCGCCCGCGGTGGTCTCGAGGTCTGCGGTTAGAGACTGGCCCGACGCCACCGCGCCATCGCCGGTCGATGCACTGTCCTCGGATTCGCTGCCGTGCGATTCGCCTGCCGGTGCCGACGACCCCGTCCACACCGGCGGTGTGGTACCCACGACGCTGGTGGCTTCCTCGTTGTTCGAGCACGCGCTCAGACCCACCGCGGCGATCGCGACGATCGGGGCCAGGGCACGCCAGGTCATGCGACGAGTGGAACTGGGGGCCATCAAACCGCTCCTTCGAAGTACCGAAAAGTCACCTGATCATAGCCGGGGCCGTTCACGCATCTCCCGGTGACGGCAGTGTCGTCTCCGGGGCCGTCTCCGGGGTCGTCACCCGGTCGTCTGTCGAGATCGATTTCACGGCTCCGCGACGATGACGATCACACCCGGTGCCGAGTCCGCGATTCCTTCGAAACGCGGCTGCGCAGTGACACCGAGAGCGCCTGCCACGGCCTCCGCGGTCTCCTGCTCGCCGGAGCCCGTGCCGTAATACACGGACGTCTGCGCCAGAAGGCCTTCGCTGTAGTTGCCGGTCTCGGCGATGGTGAAGCCCTCGTCTTCGAGCAGCGTCGCGGTCTGTGCGGCGAGCCCGGCGATGTTGCTGTTGTTGTAGACGCGCACATCGGCCGAGGACGCCGTTGCTCCGGAAAGCGACGAACCCGATGATGCAGCACCCGATGTTCCCAGGCTCGATGTACCGGGGCTCGATACACCAGGGCTCGGTGTACCGGCGCCCGCTGCTCCTGCGCCTGCTGCTGCACTCGGAGGCGATCCCCCGGCCGCCGGAACAGGAGGCCGGGCTGTCGCGGGTGCAGGCACGGCAGCGGAGCTGGTCTCCGAGGCGGTCTCGGTGGTGGCGGCCGCTGTCGACGCTGCGTCCTCATCCGAACCGCCGAGCGACGCGAATCCGAGCCCGGCGAAGAGGATCGCCAGAGAGATCAGCAGCATCGCAATGGCTCGTAGCGGTAATCCGGAGGATCCCCGGTTCGCGTTCTCGGCGGTTCTGCTCACGCCCTCGACCATAGTTGGCCGATCGGCCGACGCGTGCCGCGCGCTAGCGTGTCGTCTCGAATCCGAGGCGACGAGCGGCGCGCGCCTTCTGCCGACTGGAGCGCAATCGACGAAGCCGCTTGACGAGCATCGGGTCGGTGGCGAGCGCTTCCGGACGGTCGATCAGGGCATTGAGCACCTGGTAGTAGCGAGTCGCGGACAGTCCGAACAACTCCTTGATCGCGTCTTCCTTCGCGCCGGCGTACTTCCACCACTGCCGCTCGAACGCCAGGACGTCGTGCTCGCGGCGACTGAGGCCGTGCTCGCCGATATCGTTCGGGCTTCCGACATCGGCCGGGCTCCCGGTCTCGACAAGGCTGCCGTCGTCGCCCGGACGCGGCCCTTCTGCTTCGGATGGGTTCGTACCGTGCGCTGCTGCGCCGTCCATCTCACTCCTCGACTGCTTCGAATCACACCGCAATGACTCACACCGCAATGACAATCACAATGACGATGACACCTGTGTGTTTCCGCGAGTTATTCAATCACGGGGGCCCGACACAGACCGGTCCGACGAACGGATGACTCGCGCACATTATCCTGGTTCACCATGGCCATCCTTCCCATCGTCATCACCGGCGACCCCGTTCTGCACAATCCCACCGAACCGGTGACCGAAACCCCCGCGGAACTCGCGCAATTGATCGCCGACATGTACGAGACGATGGATGCCGCGAACGGCGTCGGCCTTGCGGCGAACCAGGTCGGGTACGCCAAGCGCCTGTTCGTTTACGACTGCCCCGATCGTGACGAGTCCGGCAACGTGATCCGCCGACGCGGTGCGGTGATCAACCCGGTGCTCGAGACGTCCGAGATCCCGGAGAGCATGCCCGACCCGGAGGACGACCTCGAGGGATGTCTGTCGGTTCCGGGCGAGAACTTCCCTACGGGACGCGCCGATTGGGCGAAGGTCACCGGCACCGACGAGAACGGCGACCCCGTCGAGATCGAGGGGCAGGGATTCTTCGCCCGGATGCTGCAGCACGAGGTCGGTCACCTCGACGGGTTCCTGTATGTCGATGTCCTGATCGGACGCAACGCCCGCGCCGCCAAGAAGACGATCAAGCGCGCCGGTTGGGGTGTGCCCGGCCTGACGTGGCTGCCCGGGAGCGTCGACGACCCCTTCGGGCACGACGATGACGAAGATGACGACTGACGGTCCTGCCGGCGCACCGGGCGCGGCGATCCCGCTCGGCACGCGGGTCGTCGTCCGATATCGCCTACCTGCCGGATACAGCCATCGTGTGACCGATGTCATCGGTGAACTGGTGTCGATGGAGCCGGCGGTCGCTGTGCGCACCGCGGAGAAGAAGCTCGTCCAGATCGCTCCGAATACCGTCGTGGCGCTCAAGGCGTTGTCCGCACGCCCGATCCGCACCGCCGAGATCCGCTCGCTCGAACATGCCGCGGCCGCCGGCTGGCCCGGCCTCGAACAGGCCTGGATCGACGGATGGTTCCTGCGCGCCGGTGGCGGTTTCACCGGCCGGGCCAATTCCGCGACACCTCTCGGACCGCGCGGCACCGTCGCGGACCCTGCCGATCCCGAGGTGCGGGCGCGGCTGCACGGGTGGTTCGCCGACCGGGGGCTGCCCCTGCTGTTGCTGCTTCCGGAACGACTCGCCCCGTTCCCGGCGGGTTGGGTTCCCGGCAAACAGGTCCAGGTGATGGCGGCCGATCTCGACAACGTTCCGCTACCTCCCGGCCCCGGGCCGGTGGCCATATCTCCGGAGCCCGACGCCGACTGGCTCGCGCTCTACCGCGGCGGTAACTTTCCAGATGCCGCCGGTGCTGTCCTCGGCGCGGTCGCCGCGGGCACGCTCGGTTTCGGTCGTATCGGTGCGCGCGGGACGGCACCGATCGCGATCGGTCGGGTAGCCGTCACCGATGCACCCGACGGCCGGCGTTGGGCCGGCCTCAGCGCGGTCGAGGTCTCTGCGGAACATCGCAGGCAGGGTGTGGGCACGTTGCTGAGCGGATCGCTCCTGGGGTGGGGCCGCGAACTCGGCGCCACCCACGCCTACGTCCAGATCGAGACCGGAAACACCGCCTCCCGTGAGCTGTATGCGGGGTTGGGTTTCGTCGATCACCATCGCTACGGGTACGTCACGGAACCTGTCGGTTAGGTCGCCTACAGTGGGGGCCGTGCGCCTCGCTACCTGGAATGTGAACTCCGTCCGTGCCCGTACCGATCGGATCGTCGATTGGCTGCAGCGAACCGACACCGACGTGCTCGCGATGCAGGAAACCAAGTGCAAGGACGAGCAGTTTCCGTATGCCCGCTTCGAGGAGTTGGGCTACCAGGTGGCGCATGTCGGTCTGAGTCAGTGGAACGGCGTCGCGATCCTCTCGCGTGTGGGGCTCGACGATGTGCAGATCGGCTTCGAGGATCAGCCCGGATTCTCGAAGGACCCCGAGATCTCCCCCGTCCGTGAGGCGCGCGCGATCGGCGCTACGTGTGGCGGTATCCGGGTGTGGAGCCTGTACGTGCCCAACGGCCGAGACCTCGCCGATCCCCACTACACCTACAAGCTCGATTGGCTCGCCAAACTGCGCGCCGATGCTCAGGGCTGGCTCTCCGGCACCCCCGATCTGCCGGTCGCCCTCGTCGGCGACTGGAACGTCGCACCCACCGACGAGGATGTGTGGGATCCGGCCTTCTTCGAAGGCAAGACCCACACCTCGCAGCCCGAGCGCGACGCATTCGCGGCGTTCACCGAGGCCGGGTTCGTCGATGTCGTGCGCCCGCATACACCCGGGCCCGGCGTCTACACGTACTGGGATTACACACAGCTGCGTTTCCCGAAGAAGCAGGGCATGCGCATCGACTTCGCACTCGGGTCGCCCGCTCTCGCGGCGAAGGTCACGTCTGCGTCGATCGACCGCGACGAGCGCAAGGGCAAGGGCGCGAGCGATCACGCACCGGTGATCGTCGATCTCTCCGAATAGCCCGGGCTGCGGCACCGGCCCGCGACCGGGTCAGGCGCGCCGCGCAGGTTCGATCGGCACGATCACATCGCGATAGCCGAGATTCGACGCGAGATACCGTTGCACGTACGTGCACACCGGGCGCACTCGCCAGCCCCGCCTCCGCGCGATGTCGAGCGAACCGCCGACGAGGATGCCCGCGAGACCGCGATGCCCGAAGTCTTCGACGATCACGGTGTGCAGGAAATCGACCACCGGGCGCCCCCTACCGGGAACGCCCGCCGGATGCTCGGTGTCGAAATAGCCGAGAATGCCCACGAGGTCGCCGTTGAGCCGCAGCTCGAATCGGTTCTGATCGGCATTGTCGGACACCTCCGCCGTCGACAAGTTGATCATGAACGCCTCCCCGACCTCATTCATTGTGTGACGCACGCCACTATAGAGCACCCACGCGCTGCGCTGGGATGGCACTCCCGGTAGCAGAGTGCCGACGCCGATCGCGGCTCGATTCGCGACCGGTAGGGTCACCTCCGTGCAGCTGCTTCCCCTGGCCGAGCAAGGCCACACCCCGATTCGTGTGCTCACCATCGCCGGCACGGACTCCGGCGGAGGCGCGGGCATCCAGGCCGACTCGCGCACGATGGCACTGTGTGGTGTCCACGCATGTGTCGCCGTGGCCGCGGTGACCGTGCAGAACTCGGTCGGCGTGAGCGGCTTCCACGAGATCCCGCCGGAGACCGTGGCGGCGCAGGTGCGGTGCGTCGTCGAGGACATCGGAGTGTCCGCGGCCAAGACGGGCATGCTCGCGTCGACCGAGATCATCGAAGCGGTGGCGGCGGTGTGCTCGGAGGTCGGGATCGGCCGCGACACGGACGTCCCGCTCGTCGTCGACCCCGTGTGCGCGTCGATGCACGGCGATCCCCTCCTGCATGCGAGCGCACTCGAAGCTGTCCGCTCGGCACTGATCCCACTTGCGACCGTCGTCACTCCCAATCTCGACGAGATCCGGCTCATCACCGGCATCGAGGTGATCGACGACCGCACGGCCAGACTGGCCGCCGAAGCGCTGCACGGCCTCGGTGCACAGTGGTCGATCGTCAAGGGAGGTCATCTGCGCACTTCGGAGTCGAGCACCGACCTGTTGTTCGACGGCGACCGCTTCCTCGAGTTCTCCAGCCCTCGCCTCGCCACAGGCAACGATCACGGCGGCGGCGACACGCTCGCCGCGGCGATCGCGTCGGCGCTCGCCCACGGCATGTCGGTGCCGGATGCGGTGGCGTTTGCGAAAGAATGGGTCACCAAGTGCCTCGAATGGTCGTACGACCTCGGCAAGGGGCACGGACCGGTCAACCCGCTGTGGCGGCTTCACGAACAGCCGTGACGCCTGCCGTTCGGTGATCCGCTATTCGGTGAACGCCTCGCGCGCCTGCGTGCGCTGCTCACCGCTCGGGACTCCGTCCGGGCCGTCGAGCGAGACTGCGTAGACGGCCGTGCCGTAGGCGACGGACGCTGCCGCCACCGAAAGTGCGTCGCGATCGATGTTGTCGAGCGTGTCCTCCGGCGAGTGGTAGTTCGGATCGAACGCCTCGTCCACAGTGCCTCCCCACTTGTCGGCCTGCTCGGGAGATTTTGCATCGTCGGCTCCGGTGAACGAACCACCGGCGGGAATCCCGAAGGCGACGAACGGGCCGTAGTCGGAACGACCGTCGAAGTCCGTGCCGTCCACATCGATGCCCCGGTCGGCGAAGAACCGCTCGAAGGTGCGCTCGATTCCCGCAGAACCGTCGGGTCCGGGGCCTGCGCCGTCTGCGTCGGAGTCGTCACCGTCGAAGACAAGGTATCCGGGATTCGGGGAACCGAGCATGTCGAAGTTCAGATACAGGGCGATCGCATTGCGCTCGTCGGCGGACAACGATTCGACGTACCGGCTCGAACCCACGAGCCCGACCTCCTCGGCCCCCCAGAACGCGAACCGAACGGCATTGGTGACGCCGGGTTCGCTGCCGAGCTGCAGGGCGGTCTCGAGTACCGCGGCGACACCGGTGCCGTTGTCGTTGATTCCCGGCCCCTCGATAACGCTGTCGAGGTGCGCACCGACCACGACGACGTCGTCCGACGAGCCCGTAGCGGTCTGCGCGATGACGTTACGCGAGCGCTGCGTGTCCGTCCGAGTGTCGAGCACGAGGGTCGCAGAAGGCGCCGCGGCGAGCCGCCGACCGGTATCCGCGGCGATGCCACCGACCGGAATCGTCGGCCCCTCGGCTTCGTCGAGCGCAGCACCGGCGAGCGGCCCGTCTTCGTTGTTGACGACGAGCAGAGCCGCCGCCCCCTCGTCGGCGGCGATCTGTTCCTTGACCGTGAAGGTGCAGACGCCGCGGTCGACCATCACGATCGAACCTGCGACGTCGAGCCCGTCGTAGTCGGTGGCGTCACATCCCGGGGTGTCGTCGGCGGGTACCCGGACTATGGGCGCGGTCAGCCCGTCTGGTCCGGTCGTGGGTGAGAGACCCATCGCCCGCACACCCAGCGGCTGCCCATCGGCCTCGAGGCTCTGCGCCTCGACCTGGAAGAGTGTGGCGTCGAATTCGGGTGTCTGCACCTCGAATCCGGCGTCGCGCAGCGCGCCGGCCACGTACTCGACGCTCGCGTCGTAACCTTCGGTGCCGAGCGCGCGGTTGCCGTCGTGCTCGGTGGCGATGCGTTCGAGTTCGGTGAGGTGGCCCATCACGGAGTCGATCTGCACGCTGTCGGCCAGCGCGGCGGGATCGACAGGCGGGGGGCCGGTGTCCGTGCTATCCGAGCAGCCCGCGATCACCGCTGCTGCTACCACGAACAGGGCCGCCGGCCGGCCGATCACCGCGCGCATCATCGTCCGAGCGTACTGGCCTGCCACGGTCAGGCGTCGCGATTACCCACGACCACCAGAGACGCCCCGAACACGACCGCCGTGAACGCCGCGAAATACAACAGAGAACCCCACGGACCCCAATGGAAATCGATGCCTTGTTCGATACCGAGGAAGTTGTTGATGTTCGCGAACGGCAGGAAGGGCTGGATTTCGCGGCCCACCCGACCGAACAAGGAGAACAGCGGTTCGATGAGCAGGGGCCACAACAGCAGCAATGCAATCGTGCCGGCCGATTGGCGCAGCAACGTTCCTACGCCCACGGCGAGGAACACCGACAGGAATGCATAGATCGGGATGCCGTATATCGCCTTCCACGCGTCGCCTTCGAGCACGAGATCGCGTCCGGCTTCCGAACCCGCGAGCGCCTTCGCGACATACACGGCGATCATGCCCACAGCGCCGGTGACGACTGCGCCGACCACACCGATCAGCACCGACTTCACGGTCAGTACGAGAGAACGATTGGGAGACGCGGTGAAGGTGGCGCGGATGACCCCGAAGCGGTATTCACTCGTCACCGACAATGCCGCGAGGATCATCAGAACCATGATGCCGAATCCCGTGACGCCGGTGGTGGCGATATCGGGGGTCAGGTAGAACCGGGCGGTCTCGTCGTCGAGCGACATCGAGCTTCGCGCGACGGCGCCCATCATTGCAGCGAAGCCGATACCCAGAGCGATGATGATCGCCAGGCACCAGAACGGAGACTGCACCGAGGTCAGTTTGATGCGTTCCGCGCGCAAGGTGTCCACTGCTGGTGAGGCCATCACAGGCTGCCCTTCATCACGTCGTCGAAACCGGTGCCGTGGAACTCCACGTCGCTCCCGGTCAGTTTCATGAACGCGTCCTCGAGTGAGGCGTGGCGGCTCGCCAGCTCGTGTAGGACGATCGAGCGCGCCGCGGCGAGTTCGCCGATCTCTGCGGCACCGGCGCCCGAGACGTGCAGTGCACCGTCCTGGTCGGTCACCGTGTGCCCTCGTTCGGTGAGCGCACTGCGCAGGTCGTCGAGTTGCGGGCTGCGGACGACCACGAGGGATTCCGACGCACGATCGACGAAGTCCTCGACCGAAGTGTCGGCGATGAGCTTGCCTCGCCCGATCACGATGAGGTGATCGGCGGTCTGGGCCATCTCCGACAACAGGTGACTCGACACGAGCACCGTGCGGCCTTCGGCGGCCAGTGCCTGCATGAATCGGCGGATCCACACGATGCCCTCTGGATCGAGGCCGTTGACGGGTTCGTCGAACAGCAGCACCTTCGGGTCGCCGAGCAGCGCGCCCGCCAGGCCGAGACGCTGCGACATGCCGAGCGAGAAACCGCCGGCACGTTTGCCTGCGACCTCGGCCAACCCGACCTGGCGCAGCACTTCGTCGACGCGGGTGTCTGGCAATCCGTTGGAGGCGGCCAACCATCGCAGGTGCGCGCGCGCCGATCGGTTGGGGTGCACCCACTTCGCGTCGAGCAGCGAACCGACGGTCTGCAGCGGACGGGAGAGGTCCCGATAGCGCTTACCTTCGATGAGCGCGGTACCCGATGTAGGCCGGTCCAACCCCAGGATCATGCGCATCGTCGTCGACTTGCCCGCCCCGTTGGGGCCGAGGAACCCGGTGACGATGCCCGGTGGGACAGTGAACGTCACATTGTCGACGGCAGTGGTTGAACCGAAGGTCTTGGTCAGTCCGGTCACTTCGATCATGGTTGACAGCCTGCCGGAAAACCGGCCGATGTGCAGCATCACCGCCGTGACCGGGGCGTCAGGGCTCCATAGGTGACGACGCCTGGGCCCAGAAGCGCTTGGGGATGCGTCCGGCATGCCGAGCCCGGAACCCCGCTTCGACGGCGTGCCGCATGGCCGAGGCCATCAGCGCCGGGTCCTTGGCGCGCGTGACAGCGGTGGCGAGGAGCACCGCGTCGCAGCCCAGTTCCATGGCGAGCGCGGCGTCCGAGGCGGTACCGATACCGGCATCGAGTATCACGGGAACCCCGGCGGACTCGACGATCATCTCGATGTGGTGCGGATTGGCAATTCCCAGCCCCGTCCCGATCGGCGACCCGAGCGGCATCACCGCGACACACCCGACGTCTTCGAGTCGCCGCGCGAGCACCGGATCGTCGTTGGTATACGGCAGGACGTTGAAACCGTCGTCGACGAGTTGTTCTGCAGCAGAAACCAATTCGATGGCGTCAGGCAGCAGGGTGCGTTCGTCGGCGATGACCTCGAGCTTGACCCAGTCCGTGCCGAGAGCTTCCCGACCCAGTTGCGCGGTGAGTACGGCCTCCTTCGCGCCACGGCATCCCGCGGTGTTCGGTAGCGGTGCGATTCCGAGCCTGCGCAGCAGGTCCAGGACGCCCGTGCCGGAGGTCGCGTCGACCCGGCGCATCGCCACGGTGGTCAGTTCGGTGCCCGACGCGACCAGCGCCTCCTCCAGTACGGCAAGGTTCGCGGCACCGCCCGTACCGGTGATCAACCGGGACGAGAAGGAACGTCCCGCGATGGTCAACTGCGGTAGGTCGTGCCCCGGGTCCACCGGCGTGGTTGCGTGCTCAGCCACCCTGCACCGCCGTGAGGATCTCGATCTGCGCGCCCTTACCGATCTTCTCGGCCCAGCGGCCACGCGGGAACAGCACACCGTCGACCGCGACGGCGATGCCCTTCTCCGGCAGGCCCATCTCCGCCAGGAGCTCCGTCGTGGTCGGCGCCTCGGCGAAGTACTTCTCCTCGCCGTTGACGGTGATACCAACAGAAATCTGAATCGTCATCGCACACTCTCTTTCACGAATCGTCGGGGATCTGCATGTGTCGCTTCGGGAAGCGGGTCGTCGGCGAGTTCGGCGAGCACCGCATCGACGGTGATCGCGGTGAGCAGGACTCCGTTGCGGCCGTGCCCGGTCGCGGCGATCACGCGATCCGACAACCTGCCGATCAGCGGCAGGTTGTCGGGACTCATCGGGCGCAGGCCCGCACTCGCCTCGTGTAGTTCGTACTCGCCGATCGCGGGGAACAGCATTTCGGCGTCGGCAATCAGATCGCGCACTCCCGCGACCGTGACCTCGGTGTCGCCTGCTTCGTACTGGGTCGCACCCACGACGAGACCGTCGGCGCGCGGCACCAGATACGCGGGGCGTCCGTGGACGCTGCCGCGCACGGTGTGCTGCGGAGGCGGGGTCGCGCCGGGTCGCGCGCGCAACCGCAGGATCTCACCTTTGACCGGCCGGACGGGAAGAGCGGGCCACAGCATCGCCGAGGCGGATCCGGCAGCGAGGACGACACGCTCGTCGCGCAGTTCGTCGAGGTCACCGACGGGTGCGTGGACGAAATGGACGCCCGCAGCGACGGCAGCGCGACGCAGTGCCTCGACGAGCTTCCTGTTGTCGACGGACAGTTCGGTGGGGGCGAGCAGACCGAGCCTGATCCGCGGGCCGAGCGACGGTTCGAGGTCGCGGATCTCGGCTCGCGTGAGGATCCGCATCTCGTGGCCCTGCTCCCCCACCCACGACGCGATCGTGCGCAGGTCCGCGGCGTCCGCGGCGTCCAGTGCGACGGTCAGTGACGCACTCGCGGTGAAGACATCGACACCGGTCTCCTGTTCGAGGGCACGCGCGAATTCGGGCCAGCGCTGCAGCGACGCCGCGCCGAGCGAGAGGACGTGTTCTTCCCCGGGCCACCCCTCGGACAACGGTGCGAGCATTCCGCCGGCAACCCACGATGCACCGGAACCGGGATCGGGATCGTGGACGGTGACCGTCCATCCCGCGCGGGCCGCGCGCCACGCGACGGCCAGACCGATCACTCCACCGCCGATGACCGCAACTGTCGACACGATATCCACCTCACTCCCTGCGCCGGCATGATCCGGTTCAGGTCATAACGGTCGGGGCCGGCAGGCCCCCTCTCAGCCCCGCGTTCCTCGGGACTCCCGTGTTGTCACTTTCGTAGTAGAGGCTACCGTCTTGTCCGTGACGACCTACCGGACGACCTACCGCGGCAACCATCCCGATCCCCGGGGGCGCCTCGCGACCGCACGGTTGTACCTGTGCACCGACGCCCGTCGCGATACCCGCGACCTTGCCCGGTTCATCGAGGAAGCCTTGGTCGGCGGCGTCGACATCGTCCAACTACGCGACAAGGATTCGGCGGGTGAGAAGAAATTCGGCAGGCTGGAGGCCGGTGAGGAGCTCGCCGCGCTCGAGGTGATCGCCGATGCCTGCGCACGCCACGGTGCGCTGTTCGCGGTCAACGACAGGGCGGATATCGCGCTCGCGTCCGGCGCCGACATCCTTCACCTCGGGCAGGGCGACCTGCCGGTGAAGCAGGCGCGGCGGATCCTCGGCAACGACATCGTCATCGGGCGGTCGACGGCCAGCCGCGCGCAGGCGGTCCTCGCCGACGGCGAGGAGGGCGTGGACTATTTCGCATCCGGTCCGGTGTGGGACACCCCGACGAAGCCGGGGCGCACCGCAGCGGGGCTCGAAGTGATCCGCGAGGTTCGTGCATCGCATCCGCAGCGGCCGTGGTTCGCCATCGGCGGCGTGGATCTCGAACGGCTCCCGCAGGTGCTCGAGGCGGGCGCTCAGCGCATCGCGGTGGTGCGGGCGATCACGAAGGCCGCCGACCCCCGCGGCGCTGCCGCAGCGCTGAAGGCCGCGCTGTCGGCCTGACCGTCCTACAGCCAGCCCAGCACAGTCGACGGGGATACCGCGACGGTGTCCTGCGGTAGCCGATCACGCAGACCACGATCGGCGGTGACCACGACGGTCACCGTCGGATCCAGCGCGGTGGTCACAGCGGGAGACACGGTCGCAGCGAGGCGGGCGAGTTCGTCGTCGCCGCTGCCGTCGGCGGTGTGCACGTGGGTGCGGGTGTCGTCGACGACCGCGGTGCGCGCCTGACCTTCGAGCACAGCCTCGACCCGCGACACCCACCCGAACGTTCCATCCGGAAGTTCGATGGTGCGAGGGAGCGCGGCCGCGAGGTCCGCGAGCAGGGCACCGGTCGCGCCGGGCCGGTCGCGCCACCAGCCGGTCGGCCCACTGGATCCGAGCACGTTCGCGGTGTCGAGCAGCATCCGCACCGGCCGGGTGCGCAGAGCGGACCACGCATCGGCGAATCCCGCGTGTAGCGGCATCGATTCGACGTCGGCCTCCGACACCCACCGCAATTCGGTGCTCTCCCCGTTCATGGTGGTGTCGAGTGGTGCGGGGGCGTCGGCGACGACGGTCGTGTAGGTCCAGGAGCCGGGGGTACCCGAGGTGATCCGCTCAGCGCGCACCGCGACCGCGTCGCTGTCGATTCCGGCTTCCTCGTGTGCTTCGCGTACCGCCGCGTCGACGGGGGATTCGTGGCTGTCGCGGGCACCGCCGGGCAACGCCCATGTTCCGCCCTGATGGCTCCACGCCGCGCGGAGCTGGAGCAGCACCGTGGGAGATCCGTCGTTCCCCGGCGCGCGCAGCAACAATCCCGCCGCACCGTGCAGACCCCATCGACGTCCTCCGTCGGGTCCTACGGCCCAGCCGTCTCCGTCACCACGCATAGCGTCCGCCTTCCTCGCCCTCGTCGGTCACGAGGGACACCACGTCCCATGATGTGTCGGGTTCCGGGGCTCACGAACTCCGGATGGGACTCCGACAATGCGGACGCATGCCAATACTGCCCATTCAACTTATATGCTCGCCACAATCGAGTTTCTCAGGAAGGGGTGCGACGTGAACGTGCGCGTGACCCCTCCGAGCGATTCTGTCGGAGCCTCGGCATGGGCCGCGGAGGACGCCGAGGACCCGGCGGATCGCGTCGACGGACTGCGGGAGTTCTTCCGGTCGACGCCGGCGAAGCTGATCTCGCTCGGGTTGGTGCTCGCCGTGCTGCTCGTGGTGTCGGGAGTGGTGTCGGCCCAGGTCGCGGGTAGCCGGAAAGCCACCCACGATCGGCTCCTCGCGACCACCGAGCCCCTCGCGAACGCTGCCCAGAATTTGTACAGCGCATTGTCCATAGCCGATGCGGCCGCGGTCACCGGCTTCATCTCGGGTGGGATCGAGCCCGCGGAGGTGCGCGACCGCTATCTCGCTGCGGTCGCGGAGGCATCCGGGCAACTCGTGGTCGCGGCGGCGGGCCTGGCCGCACAGGACGAACTCGGCGCCGAGAATGTCGCAGCGATCGCGCGCATGCTTCCCACGTACACGGGGCTGATCGAGACCGCTCGCGCAAACAATCGCACCGGCAATCCGGTCGGTGCCGCATACCTGGCGGAAGCATCGAATCTGATGCAGACGTCGATGTTGCCGGTGGCCCAGGAACTGCATACGCAGGGCGTGACGGCAGTGAATTCGACGCAGCGTGCCGCGGTGGCTCCTCCATGGGGTGCGATCGGTCTGCTCCTCGTCACCGCGACAGCGTTGTGCGCCGTCCACATCCTGGTGAGCCGCAAGACCCGGCGTACCTTCAATCCCGGCCTGATTCTCGCGATCGGCGCAACGGGTGTGCTGTTGTGCTGGCTCCTCGTCGCCGGGCTGGTGTCGTCGAGCGCCACCGAACGTGCCATCGAGCAGGGCGCGGCGCCGCTCTCCGATCTCACCGAAAGCCGCATCCTCGCGCAGCAGTCCCGCACCGCCGAGACACTGCTGCTTGCACGACGCGACGCCGGCGGCATCTACGTGGGGGCCTACGACGAGACGATCACGCGCCTCGGCGACCTTCTCGACGACTACACCGACGGGGGCACGGTGGAGATCGGTACCGACGCCGTGTCTCAGGCGGAAGCAGCTCGGCAGGCGTGGGTGCGTTCGCACGCACGGACCGTGGCGGCCCTCGACCGCGGCGATTACACCGCTGCCGCCGTGCTCGCCACCGGACCCGGGCCCGACGAAGCGACCGCGCAGTTTGCCCGGCTCGACGCCGCGCTGAGCGAGGGCATCGAGGAGACCCGCGAAGAACTTCGCGACAACGAGTTCCGGGCGTCGCGCACATTGTCCGGTCTCGCGCCCATGGCGTTGGCGCTGACGGTGCTGTCGCTGATCGCCGTCATCATCGGATTGTGGCCCAGGCTTCGGGAGTACCAGTGACAGCGCGGCGCAGGATCATCGGCGGGCTCGCGGCGCTGTGCGCGGTCGCGGCCGTGGCAACGGGATGTGCCACCGAGGGGCCGCCGCGAAGCTCGGAGACCGAGGTCTCGTCCATCGCGATGCCGATGCCCGAGGGTGCGCAGGTCGCGGCGTCCCCGACCGCGGTCCCGTCCTCACCGGAGTGCGGCGATCCGACCGCGAGTCTGCGCCCCACCGGGGTCGAGACCGGTCCCGCGCTCGATGCCATCCGCGCCCGCGGTCGGCTGGTCGTCGGGCTCGACACCGGCAGCAACCTGATGAGCTATCGCGATCCGGCAACCGGGCGGATCACGGGGTTCGACGTCGAGGTCGCCCGGGAGATCGCCCGCGACATCCTCGGCGACCCCGAGGCCGTGGACTTCCGGATCCTGAACTCCGCGGAACGCGAAAGGGCGCTGCAGGATTCGACTGTCGACGTGGTCGCAAAAACCATGAGTATCACGTGTGCGCGACGCGAGCACGTGGACTTCTCGACGGTGTATTTCCTGGCGCAGCAGCGGGTGCTCGTCGTCAAGGATTCCGATATTCGTAGCGCTGCCGATCTTGCGGGCCGGCGCGTGTGTATCGCGGCGGGCACGACGTCGCTCACGCGCATGCAGCAGCTGCAACCGGCGGCGTCGATCCTCACCGTGCCGTCGTGGGCCGACTGTCTCGTCGTGCTGCAGCAGCGGCAGGTCGATGCGGTGTCCACCGACGACACGATCCTCGCCGGGCTCGCCTCGCAGGATCCGTATCTCGAGCTGGTAGGCCCGTCGCTGGGGTCCGAGCCGTACGGCATCGGTATCGCACAGGACAGCGACGACCTGGTGCGCGCTGTCAACGGCACTCTCGCCCGGATCCGCACCGACGGTACGTGGACCGCGTTGTACGACCGGTATCTCACGGTTCTCGGTCCGGCGCCGGCTCCACCGACCCCGACGTACGTCGATTGAGGTAACAATGTCCGGCACCGAACCGCCCGAAGAACCCGAAGAATCCGAGTCGGGTCCTGCGACCGAGCGTTCAGCTCAGGAAACACAGCCTTCAGTTCAGGAAACACAGCCTTCGGCTCCAGCGACCCAGCGTTCGCCGCTGCCTGTCGATTCGGGTGCTGCCGCGCCGCACACCAGCACTCCGTCACAACGATCCTCGACACGTCGTTCCCGCTCCCGCGGGATCCTGCGTCGACGGGTCGCGGATCTGGTCGATGTGCCGGTGCCCTCCCCCATCGATCCTGCGTCGGCGATATTGCGTAATCCTCATGTTGCCGAGGGGAAGCGTTTCTGCTGGAAGTGCGGTACCCCGGTCGGGCGCAGCAGTCCGAAGGGCCCGGGCCCGACGTCCGGGTACTGCCCGAAGTGCGGGTCGCGGTTCGAGTTCACACCTGTGTTGCAGGCGGGCGAGCTGATCGCGGGCCAATACGAGGTGCAGGGATGCATTGCGCACGGCGGGCTCGGCTGGGTCTTCCTCGCGATCGACCGGAACGTCAGCGACAGGTGGGTGGTCCTCAAGGGACTTCTGCACACCGGCGACGCGGAAGCTCAGGCGGTGGCGGTGGCGGAGAAGCAGTTTCTCGCCGAGGTGAGCCATCCGAGCATCGTCCGGATCTACAACTTCGTCGAGCACCCGCAGCCGGACGGCACTCCGATCGGGTACATCGTCATGGAGTACGTGGGGGGTCACTCGCTCCGCGAGGTGCTCCGTACGTTTCCCGACGAGCGGATGCCCGTCGAACAGGCCATCGGCTATCTCCTCGAGAC
The DNA here is from genome assembly GCF_042730275.1 of Rhodococcus sp. NPDC060086. Lineage (NCBI taxonomy): Bacteria > Bacillati > Actinomycetota > Actinomycetes > Mycobacteriales > Nocardiaceae > Rhodococcus > Rhodococcus sp. NPDC060086. Next base: position 14,308 of record NZ_JBHWWZ010000023.1, on the reverse strand, counting down.
GCTGCCCGCGCTCGGCTATCTGCACGAGATCGGGTTGGTCTACAACGACCTCAAGCCCGAGAACGTCATGGTCACCGACGAGCAGCTCAAGCTCATCGATCTCGGTGCCGTCGCGGCGGTCGAGGACTACGGGTATCTGTACGGCACACCTGGTTACCAGGCGCCGGAGATCGTGCGGACCGGGCCGACGGTGGCCAGCGACATCTACACGGTCGGGCGCACTCTCGCGGTGCTCACCCTGGACATGCCCTCCGACAAGGGGCGTTACCTCGATGGACTGCCCGCGCTCGGCGAGGAACCGATCCTTGCGGAGCACGACTCGTTTCACCGACTGTTGCTGCGCGCCACCGCTCCGGACCCGAACCAGCGTTTCGCGTCGGCCGACGAGCTCGCGGGCCAGCTGATCGGGGTGCTTCGGGAGATCCTTTCGCAGAAGAGCGGCACCGAGCATCCTGGGTTGTCCCGCATGTTCAGTCCTCCGCGCACTACTTTCGGGACCGACGAGGCGGTCGCGCAGACCGACGTGTATGTCGATGGAATCGAGCGGGATTCCATGATCGAAGCGCGCGATGTGGCTGCTGCGCTTCCGGTTCCGCTGCTCGATCCGAACGATCCGAGCGCGGCCCTGCTCGCTGCCGCGGTGCACAGTGAACCGCAGCAGACCCTCGACTCGTTGCGGCACGCCCGCGAGAGCGGGATCGAACGTGTCGTCGGGAGCGCAGATGTGGCGTTTTCCCGCGAACTCACTCTCGCCGAGACGCGTGCCTATCTCGATCTCGGGGAAGCCGGACATGCCGTCGAGATCCTCCAACGCCTCGAGAACGACATCGGCTCCGACTGGCGTATCGACTGGTATGCGGGGCTTGCGTCGGTGTTGTCGGAGGAGTTCGAGGTCGGGTTCGGACGATTCGAGAAGGTGCTGGAGGCGTTGCCGGGTGAGCTGGCACCCAAGCTGGCGCTGGCCGCCACTTCCGAGCTGATTCTTCAGCATTGGGAGAGTGAGGATCCGTCGGCGTGGCGGCGATTCTGCGAGGAGTCCTATCGCACGGTGTGGCGCACCGACCACAACATCGTCAGTGCCGCATTCGGTGTGGCGCGTCAGCTGACCGCACGCGGCGCTCTCGCTTCGGCCGTCGATGTCCTCGATCAGGTACCGGTAACGTCGCGCCATCACAGTGCAGCGAACATGACGAGCACGCTGATCCTGTTGCGCGACGGCGACATCGAGTCGATCACCGAAAGCGACCTCAGGGAGGCGGCGCGGCGGGTCTCCGCACTACCGCCGGATGAGGGTCGCGCTCTTCAGATGGAGGCGCTCGTACTGAGCACCGCGCTCGAATGGGTACGCGCCGGCAACAGCAGCCGGCACGAACACACCCGCTTCCTGGACGTGCCGTTCACCGAGCGGGGGTTGCGACGCGGCACGGAGGCAGCATTGCGTCAACTTGCGAGGCAGGCGCCGGTGCGCATGCATCGCTACACGCTCGTCGACCTCGCGAACGCAATCCGGCCCCGCAGCCTTCTCTAGCGGAGCTCTAGGCGAATTCGGCGGCGGCCCGCGCGATGGCGAGTTCTTCGTTGGTGGGGATCACGAGCACCTCGACATGGGAGTTGTCCGCCGAGATGCGGCGCTCACCGCCGCCGGACGCCTCGTTGCGTTCCGGATCGACGACGATGCCGAGCCGGTCCAGGCCCGCGAGACTGTCGCGGCGGACATCGATGTTGTTCTCCCCCACCCCGCCGGTGAACACGATCGTGTCGATGCCGCCGAGGATCGCGAGGTAGGCACCGATGTACTTCTTCAATCGGTGCACGTACACGTCGTAAGCGAGTTTCGCGTCGGTGTCTCCGTCGTCGATCAGTTCGAGGAGCGCGCGGAAGTCGTTGACGCCCGACAGTCCCTTGAGGCCGGAACTGCGGTTGAGGACGCGGTCGATCTCGTCGACGTCCATACCCGCGGCACGGTTGAGGTGCATCAGGACACCGGGGTCGATGTCGCCGCTGCGGGTGCCCATCACGAGGCCCTCGAGTGGCGTCAGGCCCATCGACGTATCGAGCGGACGACCGCCCGCGATCGCCGACGCCGACGCACCGTTGCCGAGATGCAGCACCACCTGATCCAGTTCGCTGTAGTCGCGACCCAGGAAGTCGGCGGCACGGTTCGAGACGTATTCGTGTGAGGTGCCGTGGAATCCGTATCGGCGAACTCCGTTCTCCCGAGCTATGTCCCTGTCGATCGCGTAGGTAGCTGCGGCGGCCGGGAGCGAGTGGAAGAACGCGGTGTCGAACACTCCCACGTGTGGGACGTCGGGCAGCTCTTCGCGGGCCACCTCCATCCCGATGACGTTCGCCGGGTTGTGCAGGGGTGCGAGCACCGACAGGTCGGATACGGTCTGCACCACCGCATCGTCGATGAGCGTCGGCTCGTAGAATCGGTCGCCGCCGTGGACGAGCCGGTGCCCGACAGCAACGATACCGACCTCTTCGAGAGGGCGGCCGAGTCCTTCGAGCATCTCGAGGACCTTGCGCAGCGCGAATCGATGATCGGGGATCTCGCCGAGGTGTTCCTCGGTGCCCGTGGTGTGGTGGAAGATGATGCGCCCGTCGGGTTCACCGATCCGTTCGATGAGTCCGTGTGCAGGCGCCTCCGCTGTCTGCGGGTCGATCAGCTGGAACTTGATCGACGACGAGCCGGAGTTGAGGACGAGGACGGTATCGGCCGTCAGCGGGCTCGGAGTACTCACTGCACGTCTCCCTGCGTCTGGATCGCGGTGATCGCCACGGTGTTGACGATGTCCTGGATGAGCGCGCCGCGCGACAGGTCGTTGACGGGCTTGTTCAGTCCCTGGAGCACCGGGCCGACGGCGACCGCCCCGGCGCTGCGCTGCACCGCCTTGTAGGTGTTGTTGCCGGTGTTGAGGTCGGGGAAGATGAACACCGTCGCTTTGCCCGCCACAGCGGAGTCGGGAAGTTTCGTGCTGGCCACCGATGGTTCGATAGCGGCGTCGTACTGGATCGGCCCTTCCACCGGCAGGTCCGGTCGTCGTTCCCGCACGAGAGCCGTTGCGGTGCGGACTTTGTCGACGTCGGCGCCGGATCCGGATTCGCCGGTCGAATACGAGAGCATCGCGATGCGCGGTTCGATGCCGAATCGCGCGGCGGTGGTCGCCGACGAGATCGCGATGTCGGCGAGCTGGTCGGCGGTCGGGTCGGGCACCACTGCGCAGTCGCCGTAGGCGAGCACGCGGTCTGCCAGACACATCAGGAAGATGCTCGAAACCGTCGACACACCCGGTTCCGTCTTGATGATCTCGAAGGACGGCCGGATCGTGTGCGCGGTGGTGTGTGCAGCACCCGAGACCATGCCGTCCGCAATACCGAGGTGCACCATCATCGTGGCGAAATACGAGATGTCGCCCATTATTTCACGTGCCCGATCAACGGTCATGCCCTTGTGTGCCCGCAGTCGCGTGTACTCTTCGGCGAAGGTGTCGATGTGTGCGGACGTGCGAGGATCATCGATGTTCGCCGCCGAGATGTCGATGCCGAGCTCCGCCGCCCGCTGTCGCACCGCGACCTCGTCACCGAGGATGGTGAGGTCGGCGATGCGGCGCTGCAGGACTCGCCCCGCAGCGCGCAGGATCCGGTCGTCGTCGCCCTCGGGCAGCACGATGTGACGTCGCTGTTCGCGAGCTCGGTCGACGAGCTGGTATTCGAACATCTGCGGTGTCGTCACCGAAGGTCGGGGCAAACGCAGACGTTCGAGTAGTTCCGACGCATCCACATGTTGTTCCATCAGGGCGAGCGCGGTCTCGATCTTGCGCTGCGCCGACAGTGCCATGCGTCCTCGCGTGCGGTCGGCCGCCGACGCCGTATCGAAGGTCCCCAGGTCGGTGGTGAGAATGGGCAGGCTCGGCTTGAGCCCCGCAACGAGTTGCGCAATGGCGGGGTGTGGCAGCAACCCACCATTCATGATGATGCCCGCGAGCGTGGGGAATCCTTCTGCCGCATTGGCATTGACGAGCGCCAGCAGGACGTCGGTCCGGTCAGCGGGCACGATCACCACGACACCTTCGGTGAGGCGTTCGAGGATGTGCTCGGCCGTCATACCTCCGACCATGATCCGCAGCACCTCGCGCTGCAGCAGATCGGGATCACCGCTGTAGAGCTCGCCGCCGACAGCGATCTGCAGCTCGCCCATCGTCGGCGCCATCAGGATCGGGGTCTCGGGCAGCGCCCACACGGTTTCGGTGCGGGCGGCGAGCACCGCGGTGACGTCGTCGAGGCGATCCGGATCGCAGCGGTTGACGACGGTCCCGCCGAGGTGGGCATGCTGGGCCGCCAATTCGTGTGCACACACCGAGGCGATCTGGGCGATCTCGTCGGGGGTACGCCCTGCGCCGCGCAATACGAGCAGGACGGGTGCGTCGAGGTTCGCGGCGATCCGCGCGTTGAACGACAACTCGCTGGGATTCGTGATCTCGGTGTAGTCGCTGCCGACGATGACCACGGCGTCGCACTGATCGGCGACGGAATGGTACTTGGAGACGATGTCGCTGAGTGCCGATTCGGAGTCGGCGTGCACCTCGTCGTAGGTGACGCCGATGCAATCGGCGTAGTCGAGGTCGACGGTCGTGTATTCGAGGAGAAGTTCGAGGATGTAGTCCGTATCGCTGTCGGAGCGGGCGATGGGCCGGAACACTCCGACGCGTGCGGTGGAGGCGCACAGCATTTGCAGTACGCCCAGCGCAACGGCCGATTTCCCGGTGTCGCCCTCGGGGGCCGCGATGTAGATGCTCGACACTGACCCTGCGTTGGCGCTCATGGATGCCACCCTAATGCGGTCCACGTCGACGCGCGGCGCGGCCCACGGGACCGCCCGGCGCCTCCGCTCCAACCCGACGTTGTGTGCGAAATCCGCTCGAGAACCGCACACAACGTCGGTCCCGATTCTTCGCCCCTGGGGATAGCGTCGAAGTTATCCCCAGACAGCACATTCGGAGTTCCGGAGAGACCCGACACAGGGCACGCTCTTGGACATGGTCGACTTCGACGAGCCTTTCACCGGAACGGACGCGCTGGCATCGGGGGCAGTGACCAGGTACCGGCTCACCCACCACTTCACAAAGTTGCATCGAAATGTGTACATCGCTCCGGGTACGGAGGCCACTGCGCTGCTGCGCGCGAAGGCGGCGTGGCTGTGGGCCGGGTCGACCGGCGTGCTGGCGGGGCCATCCGCGGCAGCGGTGCACGGGACGCGCTGGCTCGACCCGACACTGCCCGCGGAGATCGTTCGACCCGGAAAACTGCATTCGACACCGGGCATTGTCGTGCGCAGCGTCGCAGAGATCGAGACGTGCGTCGTCGACGGCATCATCGCGACGACACCCGCCCGGACCGGATTCGATCTCGCTCGCGGCTGCGCCCTCGACCGGTGTGTCGAAGTGATCGACGCCCTCTGCAACGCGACCGGCGTGAAGGTCCAGGAGATCGAAGCCGTCGCCGCACAGCACAAGGGCGCCCGGAATCTCGCGTCGATGCGAAAGGTGCTCGAGCTCGTCGACGGAGGCGCCGCGTCACCACCCGAAACACACACCCGGCTGCTTCTCGTCCGCGCGGGCCTACCCACGCCAGAGACACAGATCGAGATCTTCGACAGCAACACGTTCGTGGCGCGCGCCGACATGGGGTGGAAACAATGGCGGGTGCTGATCGAGTACGACGGCGCACACCACTGGACGGACCGGACGCAGCGCACCCTCGACATCGACCGCTATGCACTGCTGCCGGAACTGGGATGGACCGTCATCCGCGTCGGCGCCGACCTGCTGTACCGCAGGCCGCACACCCTCCTCGAACGAGTGCACCGTGCACTGCGCCGAGCAGGCGCACGTCTATGAGCGGTCGGCATCGAGACCGGTGTTATGTTCGATTCGGTACCGGATATCGAACACAACGCCGGTTTCGACGAGCCGTAGACTCCGCTCGGTGACTCCGCTCGAACTGTTCCTCGTCGCCCTCGCCGGGCTCGGGGCCGGCGCAATCAATTCGCTCGTCGGCTCCGGCACACTCATCACGTTCCCCACGTTGATCGCCTTCGGTGTACCGCCCGTGACCGCGACGATGTCCAACGCGATCGGCCTGATTGCAGGTGGGATATCGGGAACCTGGGGATATCGGAAGGAACTGCGGGGCCAATGGCCGCGGCTACGCTGGCAGATCCCCGCATCCTTCGTCGGAGCCATCCTCGGCGCGTGGCTGTTGTTGACGCTGCCGGAAACCGTGTTCGAGACGATCGTGCCGGTGCTGCTGATCCTCGCGCTGCTGCTCGTCGTATTTCAGCCGAAGATTCAGAAGTGGGTGCTCGCGCGGGCCGGAGGCGACGCGGACGGCGCTCTCGGCCCCGTCCGGATGACAGTGCTGATCGTGGGCACCTTCGCGGTGGGCATCTACGGCGGCTACTTCACGGCGGCCCAGGGAATCCTGCTGATGGGCCTGTTCGGTGCGCTTCTGCACGACCACATCCAACGACAGAACGCGGCGAAGAACCTGCTGTCACTGATCGTCAATGTCGTCGCCGCGACGATGTACATCCTCGTAGCATTCGATCGGATCAACTGGACCATCGCGGCGCTGATCGCAGTGGGATCACTGATCGGCGGGTGGCTCGGCTCCCACTACGGCCGGCGCCTGTCGCCCGTCGCGCTGCGCACAGTGATCGTCGTGGTCGGCCTGATCGGTCTGTACCGGCTCCTCGCCTGACGTTCCGGTGAGAGACTGTGCGGGTGAGTTCGGATGACGCCCCTGCCACCGCACCGGTCTGGAACTACCTCATGGACATGGACGGCGTCCTCGTACACGAGGACGCCCTCATCCCCGGAGCCGACGCGTTCCTCGAGGAGCTCCGGACGAACGAGATTCCGTTCATGGTGCTCACCAACAATTCGATTCGCACTCCGCGCGACCTGAGGGCGCGGCTCCTGAGGACAGGCCTCGACGTGCCTGCGGAATCCATCTGGACCTCGGCCCTGGCCACCGCGACGTTCCTCGCGAATCAACGACCCGGCGGCAGTGCGTATGTCGTCGGCGAATCCGGACTCACGACCGCACTGCACGACATCGGCTACGTACTGACCGATAGCGACCCGGACTATGTGGTGCTCGGCGAGACCCGAACCTACTCGTTCGAGGCGATCACGACCGCGATCCGGCTCGTCGAACGTGGTTCCCGGTTCATCGCGACGAATCCTGACCCGACGGGTCCGTCACCCGGAGGGTCGCTCCCCGCGACCGGTTCGGTCGCCGCGCTGATCACCCGCGCCACCGGCCGCGACCCGTACTTCATCGGCAAGCCCAACGCCCTGATGATGCGATCAGCGCTCCGGGCGATCGGTGCGCACTCGGAGCACACTCTGATGATCGGCGATCGGATGGACACCGACATCGTCTGCGGCCTCGAAGCCGGGCTCCAAACATTGCTTGTACTCACCGGAATCAGCACCCACGCGTCGGTGGAACTGTATCCCTACCGTCCGACGCGGATCATCGACTCGGTCGCCGATCTGGTGGGCCGAACCGGCAATCCGTTCTGACGCGAACGTGAACGGTGTCCCGGGTCAAGCCTTTTCACTCGAGCGCTGCGTACACGAACAGCAGCGTCAGCGAATGATCTTGCCGCGACGGTACTCGTGGCCACCCCACACGCCGGACTGCTTGTCTTCGGAAGCATAGGTGCGGCAGGAATCGAGGATCGGGCAACGGGCGCACACGCGTGCGGCGTAGTCGAAGTCTTCGCTCGGGTCCGGAAACCATCGGTCGGGGTGGGCGTCACCGCGGCATGCGGCGACGTCCCAGTCGGGAGCGTCGTAGGTGGGAGCAAGCAGGTCTGCCAAAGTCATGGTCATCGGTCTGTCTCCTTCCGGGCCGTCGCGGCACAGGTGTGTCCCACGCAGGCAGCGGGGACTCGAGTCCTTCTGGATTGCACATTCTCGACGTGTGAACGGCCCGGGGTGTCACGGTGAGGCGACTGGCAACCCGGGGCGCACACACCCCGGGAATCGGGGTGTCAGCAGCTGAATCCGGTTGGTCGACCGGACTTTTCGACTTCATGGTCGAGGAGTCGGATCATCGATCGCGATCCATTCCACACATTTGGCCTGGTACGCATCCGAGTCCTCCTCTCCATGTTCTGCCCGCTGGCACCGAGGATCCAGTGTGCCACGATTCGAGGCAGGAAACTAGGAAATGTGGCCCACGTCCAATTTGCGCGCGTTGTGTGTCAGCGCAACGGCATAGGGATGCCCGCGACGACCAGCGTCACCGAATCCGACACGGACGCAACCGACGCGTTGAGTCGGCCCAGCAGATCACGGAACAACCGCCCGGACGCGGTGGCAGGCACCACCCCGCTGCCCACCTCGTTGCTCACTGCAACGACGGGAACACGACACGCCTTCCATGCGTCGAGCAGTTCGTCGATGTCGGCGTCGACGGCCGCCACGTCGCCGCCGTTCCACACGTCGTGCACGTCGAGCCGCGCGGTCAACCACGTGCCGAGACAGTCGATCAGCAGCGGCTCCGTGGCCTCGCGCAAGATCTCCGCAACATCGACGGTTTCGATCGTCGACCACGTGCCGGGCCTGCGTTCGCGGTGCAGCGCGACACGGTGCGCCCATTCGTCGTCGCCTTCGCGGACACCTCCGGTTGCGACGTACACCACCGATCCGTACGCCGCAGACAGTTCCTCGGCGTGACGCGACTTCCCCGAGCGGACCCCGCCGAGTACCAGCGTCCGCGACGCTCTCGATCCGGCTCCCACCCGCAGTACCTCCCCGTCGGTGCCCAGGCGGGCACCGCAGTTGCGCACACGTTCCCGAAGCTGTTCGATCGGCGGATTGTGGTGCCCCAGATGCACCGCGACGACATCCGTCGAGTCCACCACGGCGCCACACCCCCGCAGGGCCTCGACGGTCTCCGCGAACTCGGGTAGACCCAGATGCCCTGGTGAGAGCTCGGAACGGTCGCCGAACGTCTCCTCGAGGAACACCGCATCGAACGCGGCACCGCGCACCGTGTCGAACCAGGCCGGGGGTAGCGGCCCGGTGTCGCAGGCCCACAGGATCCGCGACCCGTCGGGTCCGGCGACGTCGTACAGCACAGCATCGCCGTCGCGGAACACCCGGTGTTGTGCTGCCAGTACCCGCACCGTGTACTCGCCGACCGGCAGTTCGTCGCCCGCCTCCACCGGCACGAACCGGACCGGATCGTCGGGCCCGGCCCACGGCCGGCACACGTCGAGGGCATCTGCCGGGCCGATCACGTCGACGACATGCCCCGCCTCGACCCACGACCGGAAGAGCAGAGCCTGCGGGCCCAGATGGTCCGGGTGTGCGTGGGTGAGGAGGATGTGGCGCACCTCCGCGAGGGTCCGGCCGAATCGCACCGCCGCGCGCGGCGCTTCCGGCCCGCAGTCGAGCATCAGCACGTCGTCGACCAATGCTGCCGTCTGGCCGCGGATCTCGCGCCTGCCCGCCGCGTCCACACACGATCCGCACCGGCAGAAGGGGCTCGGCCACCCGTCCGCAGCTCCGGTACCCAGCAGCAGTACTTCCATCACGGCTCCTGTGCTTCGACGGGTCGGGGGTGGTCGCGCAAGGGCAGCACCGCCCGGCCTGCGGGACGGTCGAGTACCTCGACGCGCGCACCGTAGATGTCGGCGATGCGCTCGACGGTGAGGACTTCCGTGGGAAGACCGTCGGCGACGATCCGCCCTCGGTCCAACAGCACGAGCCGCTCACCGTACTGGCTGGCCGACGTCAGATCGTGCATGGCCGCAATCACCGTCAACTCCCCTTCTCGTCGCATCGAGTCGACGAGATCGAGCACCTGCTGCTGATGGCCGATGTCCAGGGCGCTGGTGGGCTCGTCCAGCAACAGGACCTGCGGTTGTTGCGCGAGCGCGCGGGCCAGCACGACCCGTTGCAGTTCTCCACCCGACAGCGCGGTCGCGAGCCGCGATGCGAAGTTGTCGAGTTCGAGCCTCGTGATGACCCGCTCGACGATCTCACGGTCGCGCGGGGTTTCACTCCCGAAGCGGGGAATGTGTGGGGTGCGGCCGAGATGGATCAGCTCACGCACGGTGACGCCCTCGGGAACGATCGGTCGCTGCGGCATCAACGCGACCGCACGCGCGACGGCGCGGCGACCCGAGTGCCGAGGGGTCACCCCCGCGACCTCGACGTCCCCTGCCGCGGGCACCAACCCTGCGAGCGCGTGCAGCAGCGTGGTCTTGCCCGACCCGTTGGGACCCACGAGCGACACCCACTCCCCCGCGCCGACGACGAGTTCGACGTCGTGCAACACCTGTACGCCGCCGCGCTCCGCGCACAGGCCACGGCACATCACCTCGTTCATGCCACACCCCGGCTCCGCCGCAGCACCACGAGGAAGAACGGCGCGCCGATCGCTGCGGTCACGACACCGATCGGCAGTTCGGCCGGCGACATCACGGTGCGGGCCAGGACGTCGGCGAGCACGAGGAATGCCGCGCCGATCATCAGCGACAACGGCAACAACAGTCGGTGTCCCGGGCCGATCAGCAGCCGCACCGCGTGGGGAATGACGATGCCCACGAACCCGATCAGGCCGCTGGCCGAGACGACGGCGGCGGTGCCGAGTGTCGCGATGCACACGAGGATCAGCCGCACCCGGGCCGGGTTGATGCCGAGGCTGGAGGCTTCGACGTCGCCGACCGACATCACGTCGAGGGTGCGCCGGTGCAGCATGATCACGACGATGGAGACGATGACGTACGGCAGTACCGTCCGCACGTCGGACCAGCCGTCGGTGGACAGGCGTCCGAGCATCCACGAATACACCTGACGCAAGGTGTCGTCGTGGAGTTGCATGAAGAACGTCTGGATGGCGTTCGCGAACGCCGCGACCGCCACACCGGCGAGGATGATGATGACTTCGGTGCGGCTGCCCCCGACGGTGCGTCCGAGCGCGTAGGTCGCGCCCACCGCGAGCATCCCACCCGCGAATGCGGCGACGGGCACCCCCGCGAATCCGGCGGCGCCGCCCACCACGATTGCGAGTGTCGCGCCGAGGCCCGCACCGCTCGAGACGCCGAGGAGGTACGGGTCGGCGAGCGGATTGCGAAAAACGCCCTGGTAGGCGGCGCCGGCGATCGCGAGCATCGCTCCGACGATCACACCGAGCACAACCCGGGGCATGCGAATGTTCCACAGGATCGCCTGCTGTCGCGTGTTCAGACCCGAGTCGACGTCGACGAACGGAATCTTGTCGAGAATGTCGAGCAGCACACCGCGCGGGGTGAGCCCGGCGGGACCGACGAGGATCCCGACGAGCATCGCCGCGAGGAGAAGGATCACCGCGCCACCCAACACGAGTGCGCGGCGACGCGAGGTGATCACGGCGCAGGCTGGCCCGCGGGAACGGCGGTGACGATTGCGGCGAGTTCACGCACGAGGTCGACGACGCGCGCACCCCATCGGCTCGCGATGTCCTCGTCGAGGACGTGGACCTGCCCGTCGCGGACGGCGGTGAGCTCCGCCCAGCCGGCGCGTTCGGCGACCGTCTCGGGCGTGACACCGCAGCACTGCGAGTCGGCGAGGAAGATCAGGTCGGGGTTCTGCTCGACGATGTACTCGGAGGACAGCTGCGGGTATCCGTCGCCGCCGGTCGCGATGGAGGTCAGGCCCAGCATCGAGTAGATCTCGCCGATGTAGGTGTCGTCGGTGACGCTGTAGAACGTGTTGTCCAGTTCGTGGTAGTACCGCAGCGGTGTCTCACGCTCGGGCACGGATGCGACGATCTCGTCGATCTCGGTCTGCATCTGCGCGACGAGTTCGGCGGCGTCGGCGACGTGGCCGGTCGCGGCACCGACCTGCTCGAGCTGGGCGTAGGTGTCGTCGAGAGTGACGGCAGCGGGAAGAAGCAGGACCTCGACGCCGGCATTCCCGAGTCCGGCGACGAGGTCGCCGTTGTCGTCGGTGGCGACGACGAGATCGGGGTCGTAACCGAGAATGGCCTCGACGTTGGGGTTGTAGCCCGACAGTTCGGTGACCGGGACGCCCTCGGGGTAGTCGGACTGGTCGTCGACGGCGATCACCTGCTCGCCCGCACCGACCGCGTAGAGCATCTCGGTGGTGGTCGGACTCAGCGACACGATGGCCTGCGGCGTCCCGGACTCTGCAGGTGCAGTGCTGTCGGACGCGGCATCGTCACCGCTACTGCAGCCGACGATCACCAGGGCAAGAGCGGCGACACCGGCGGTGAGAAACCTGCGGGAAGTGAGTGGCACAGCCATCCTCCGTGGCTCGGAGGACGAAAACAGCACGGCTGCAACGACGAGTTGCGGCACGATACCGTCCTTCGTCCGAGGACCAGTATGTGTCCGCGGCGCCGGCTGACCTGGCTTACCCGGTGGAACCGGGATCACAGTTGCGGGACAGCTCCGGGTTTTCACCGGCTTCACCGAAAACGCTGCGGGCGCCCTGCCCGACTGGCAGAGCACCCGCAGCGTATCCCACAGCGTTTCCGGGTCAGGCGAGCGCCTGCGCCAGGTCTTCGAGCAGATCCTCGTGATCTTCGAGGCCCACCGACAGGCGCACGACTCCGTCGGACAGGCCGATCGCGGCGCGCCCCTCCGGTCCCATTGCCCGGTGGGTGGTGGTCGCGGGGTGGGTGATGAGTGATTTCGTGTCGCCGAGGTTGTTGGAGATGTCGACGATGCGCAACTTGTTGAGCAGTTCGAACGCACGCTTCTTGCCTTCGCCCTCGGGGGCGTCGAGTTCGAAGGTGAGGATCGTGCCGCCGCCGCTCATCTGCGACGTCGCGAGCTCGTATTGCGGGTGCGATTCGAGGTAGGGGTACTTGACCCAGCGCACCTTGTCGTTCGACTCCAGGAACCTGCCGAGACGCAACGCGGAGTCGACCGCGGCATTCAACCTGACGGGCATCGTTTCGAGGCCCTTGAGGAGCGTCCACGCGTTGAAGGGGCTCAGTGACGGACCGGTATGACGGATGAGGTTCTTGACGGGCCCGTCGATGTAGTCCTGGGGGCCGAGGATCGCGCCGCCGAGCACCCGGCCCTGACCGTCGATGTGTTTGGTGCCGGAGTACACGACGATGTCGGCGCCCAGATCGAGGCTGCGCTGCAGCAGCGGGGTGGCGAAGACGTTGTCCAACACCACCTTTGCGCCTGCTGCGTGCGCCATCTCGGAGACCTTGCGGACGTCGACGAGAGTCTGCATCGGGTTCGACGGGGTTTCGAAGAACACCGCGGTGGTGGGCACCGACAGCGCCTGCTCCCACTGATCGAGGTCTTCACCGTCGACGAACACCGTCTCCACACCCCAGCGGGGCAGGATCTCGTTGCACACCACGAAGCACGATCCGAAGAGGCTACGGGCCGCGACCAGACGATCACCCTTGCCGAGCAGCGCCGCGAGGGCCGTGAACACCGCGGACATTCCCGATGCCGTGGCGTAGCAGGCTTCGGCGCCGTCGAGCAGCCGCAACCGCTCCTCGAACATCTTCACGGTCGGGTTACCGTAGCGGGAGTAGACGAAGTGGTCGACTTCGCCGGTGAACGCCTGCTCGGCGGCCTCCGCCGACTCGTACACGAACCCGGAGTTGAGGTACAGCGCCTCGGAGGTCTCCTCGAAACCGGAGCGCATCACGCCGCCGCGCACGCCGAGTGTGGCCGGGCGAACGGAATCGGGCAGCGGCTTGCTGAACGCACCGCCCTGGGGAATTGCACTCACGACTGCCTCCACGGCAGGCCTGCGGCCCGCCAGCCCTGTCCGCCGCGATGCTTGTCGGCATCGAGCGGCCCTTCGAATCCTTCGAGAACGTTGTATGCGGGGGCCAGACCCGCGGCCGTCGCCGCTTCTGCGGCACCGATCGAGCGCTGGCCCGAGCGACACAGGAAGATCACCGGTCCGCTGCCGATCCCGGCGTCCTTCAACTCGTCGACGAAGCGCTCGTTGGGGGCACCTGCGGGGTACGACACCCATTCGACGAACAGGGTGCGGCGTTCGATGGATGCGGTGTCGGGGACACCGACGTACTTCCATTCGGCGTCGGTGCGCACATCGACGAGCACGGCATCCTGATTTTCCTGCAGCAGCTCCCAGGCATGCTGCGGCGAGATGTCACCTGCGTAGCTCACCGGAACAGCTTTTCACAGCGCACCGCGGCCCGAGTGCGCGGGATGATCGAACTCAGGCGGTACAGACGCGCCACACGTCGTTGACGAGAGCCAGCGTCCACGTCTCGGTGG
>NZ_JBHWWZ010000022.1:67112-80855 GCF_042730275.1 Rhodococcus sp. NPDC060086 | reverse complement strand
CCTGTCGGTGACACGCCCCTCGTTCTTCGATCCCCCTCGGCGCGGGCCCCGACGGCGTAGCGTGAATTCGGTTTGTCGCTAGCGCTTTCGAAGCCGGTACCCACGGAGAGCAGGTGCACATGACGCAGCCCTCGAACGGACACGTCGCCAAGGTCATCGCCGTGACCATTGCCGCCGCGGTCGGTGGATTCCTCTTCGGTTTCGACAGCTCGGTCATCAATGGAGCCGTCGATTCCATCCAGGGGCATTTCGAGCTCGGACCGTTCTTCACGGGATTCGTTGTCGCCATCGCCCTGCTCGGATGCGCCGTCGGTGCCTGGTTCGCCGGCCAGCTCGCCGACCGTTGGGGTCGCAAGAAGGTCATGCTGCTCGGCTCTGCGCTGTTCATCATCTCGTCGATCGGTTCGGGCCTCGCGTTCAGCGTCCCGGACCTGATGTTGTGGCGCGTGCTCGGTGGTCTCGGCATCGGTATCGCCTCCGTCATCGCGCCGACCTACATCTCGGAAATCGCACCGGCGCGTTACCGCGGCAGCCTGGCGTCGCTGCAACAGCTCGCCATCACGCTGGGTATCTTCACCGCTCTGCTGTCCGACGCGATCCTGCAGAACGCCGCAGGCGGCGCCTCGAACGAACTGTGGTGGACCCTGGAGGCGTGGCGGTGGATGTTCCTCGTGGGCGTGGTCCCCGCCATCGTGTACGGCGTACTGGCTCTGATGATCCCGGAGTCCCCGCGCTTCCTGGTGGGTAAGGACCTCGACGAGGAGGCCGCCCGGATTCTCGCCGAGGTCACCGGCGACCTTCATCCGGACGAACGTGTGGCCGAGATCCGGCTGACGCTGCGCCGCGAGACAGCGCGGTCGTGGGACGACATCCGTGGCCCGACATTCGGGCTGCAACCGCTGGTGTGGGTCGGCATCACGATGGCTGTATTCCAGCAGTTCGTCGGCATCAACGCGATCTTCTACTATTCGACGACCCTGTGGAAGTCGGTGGGGTTCAGCGAGAACCAGTCGTTCACGACATCCGTGATCACCGCCGTCATCAATGTCGTCATGACGTTCGTCGCGATCCTGTTCGTCGACAAGATCGGCCGACGCCCCCTGCTGATGGTGGGGTCGATCGGCATGTTCGTCAGCCTTCTGCTCGCCGCCGTCGCATTCTCACAGGCGACCGGGAGCGGCGAGGACCTACAGCTACCCGCCCCGTGGGGCGCGGTCGCACTCATCGGAGCCAATGCGTTCGTGGTCTTCTTCGCCGCCACGTGGGGCCCGATCATGTGGGTGATGCTCGGGGAGATGTTCCCGAACCGGATGCGAGCGCTGGCACTCGGTCTGAGTACCGCCGCCAACTGGGTCGCCAACTTCGCCGTCACCCTTGCGTTCCCACCGCTCACCGAGTCGGTCGGGTTGTGGTTCCTCTACGGGTTGTTCGCGTTCTTCGCGCTGCTGTCCTTCTTCTTCGTCAAGTCGAAGATCCCGGAGACCAAGGGCATGGAACTCGAGGATATGCGCACGTGAAAGTCAGCGTTGCGCGATCGTCTCCGAAGTGTCGTCGAGGCCCACGACCCAGCCGGTGACCTGACGCGCGACATCCTGCGCAGTCAGACCGAGCTCCTGATGGATCTCGCCACGCGTGGCGTGGTCGAGGAACTCCTGGGGTACTGCGATGTCGCGCGTCGGCACGTCGATGTCATTGCTGCGCAATGCCGACGACACCGCAGAGCCCACGCCCCCGTGCACCCCGCCGTCCTCGACGGTGACGACGATGCGGAAACCGGCTGCCAGATCGGTCACCGCGGCGGGAACCGGGAGCACCCACCGTGGATCGACGACCGCGGCGGTGATGCCCTGCTTGGCGAGGCGGTCGGCCGCGTCGAGTGCCAAGGATGCGAATGCTCCCACCGCGACGAACAAGACATCCCCTGTCCGAACCTCGGGCATCCGCAGCACATCGACCGTGCCATCGAGTCGTTCGATCGCCGGGATGTCGTCGCCGACGGCGCCCTTCGGGAACCGTAGGACGGTCGGGCCGTCGTCGATGTCGAGGGCTTCGGCGAGTTCCTCGCGGAGGGTGGCTCCGTCGCGCGGCGCTGCCACGCGAATCCCGGGGACGATGCCGAGAAGAGACATGTCCCACATGCCGTTGTGGCTCGCCCCGTCCGTGCCCGTGATCCCGGCTCGATCGAGAACCAGCGTCACAGGCTGTTTCAACAGGGCCACATCCATGAGGAGCTGGTCGAACGCCCGGTTGAGGAACGTGGAATACAGCGCGACGACGGGGTGCATACCGCCGAGGGCCAGACCCGCTGCGGAGGTCACCGCGTGCTGCTCGGCGATCCCCACATCGAAGGTCCGGTCAGGGAATCGATCACCGAACTTCGCAAGCCCTGTCGGTCCGGCCATCGCGGCGGTGATCGCGACGATGTCGTCGCGAGTCTCGGCGCGGGCGATGAGTTCGTCCGAGAACACCGACGTCCAGTCCGGTTTCGACGACGACGTTGCGCGTCCCGTTCGCGGGTCCATCACACCGGTGGCGTGCATCTGATCGGCCTTGTGGTTCTCGGCCGGCGCATACCCGGCACCCTTCCTGGTGACCGCGTGCACGATCACCGGTCCGCCGTATGCCTTCGCGTGGCGCAGGGCAGCTTCGAGCGCGGGCTCGTCGTGGCCGTCGACCGGTCCGAGGTACTTGATCCCGAGATCGGTGAACAACACCTGCGGGCTCACCACATCCTTGATCCCGGACTTCATCCCGTGCAACACGGAGTACGCCACGGCACCGAGCCACGGGATCTTCTTGACCATGCGGCGACCGTTGTCGAGCGCACGCTCGTAGCCGGGCCGCAGACGCAGCGCCGCCAGGTGCTCGGCGAGGCCACCGATCGTCGGAGCGTACGAGCGTCCGTTGTCGTTGACCACCATGACCAGCGAGCGCGTGCTGCCTGCTGCGATGTTGTTGAGCGCCTCCCAGCACATTCCGCCGGTGAGCGCTCCGTCTCCGACCACCGCGACGACCGTGCGGTCCTGACGGCTGAGCTCGTATGCCTTCGCGAGACCGTCGGCGTAGGACAGCGCGGCAGAGGCGTGCGACGACTCGATCCAGTCGTGCTCGCTCTCGGCCCGGCACGGGTATCCGGACAGACCACCACGCTGTCGCAGCGTATCGAAATCGTCTTTGCGACCGGTGAGGATCTTGTGGACGTAGGCCTGATGGCCGGTGTCGAACAGGATCGGGTCGTGCGGCGAGTCGAACACACGGTGCAACGCGAGCGTCAGCTCGACCACACCGAGGTTGGGTCCGAGGTGCCCCCCGGTTGCCGCCACCTTCTCGACGAGGAAGCCGCGGATCTCACCTGCGAGGTCGGTGACCTCACTCGGCGTGAGGCGACGCACATCGTCGGGTGACTTGATGCGGGACAGGACACCCAACTGATCTAGCTCCCTCCGGATCATTCGCGCGACGGTGCGCGAGCAGTTACTGCATTCTACGGAGCGGTTGCACGGTTCGGACCGTCACATCACTCACACCCGCGAGACGTACAGCTCGGGCGACGCATGTGCGCCTCGCTCGGTGTCTCGCTACACCTCGGCGGCCGGGGTACGACGGTCGGTCGCAGGCTCCTCGTCGACGATGTCGATCGTGGTGCGCAACTCACGGTTGGGGATGAGCACCACTGCCACCAGAGTAACGAGTGCGAACCCGGCGGCTACGAGAAAGAGCGTACCCGTGGCGTCTCCGTAGGCGGTATGCACGACCTCGGCGACGGGCACAGGGAGCGCATCGAGGTCCAGGCCCGCGCTGCCACCACCCGACGCGGAGGGGTCGATTCCGAGTTTCGTGAATCCATCCGCGGAGAGAGTGGAGACACGCGCCGCCAGGATCGAGCCGAGGATCGACACGCCGATGGCGCCGCCGAACGTGCGAAAGAACGCGACCGAACTGCTCGCTGCACCGATGTTCTTCACACTCACGGTGTTCTGCACAGCGAGGACGAGGTTCTGCATCAGCATGCCGGTGCCGAGACCCACGATTGCGATGTAGACGCCGATGGCGACCAAGGAGGTGGTGTGATCGAGGGTGCCGAGGAGCGCGAACCCGACGAACTGGAGCACGGCACCGCCGACGATGAACGGCTTCCAATGGCCGAACCGGGTGATCAACTGTCCCGACACCATCGACGACACCAACGTGCCCGCGACCATCGGGATGGTGAGCAGACCCGCCGCGGTCGGACTGAAGCCCCGGGCCGTCTGGAAGTACTGGGTGAGGAACGTGGTGGCACCGAACAGGCCGACGCCGACGGCGATCGACGCGATGATCGCCAGCGCTGTCGTGCGCTCGGTGATGATCTTCAGCGGGATGATCGGATCCGCGACCTTCGATTCCACGAACACGGTCGCGGCGAGCAGTCCCAGACCGGCTGCGACGTAGAGGGCGGACTCGAGGGAGAACCACTCGTAGTAGCCCTCCTTGCCTGCGAACGACACCCAGATCAGCAGGACACTCACACCGGCGGTGATCAAGGTCGCACCGAGCCAGTCGATCTTCACGTTCGTCTTGCGCTGCGTCGCGATCTTCAGGGTGCGCTGCAGAAGCACCAACGCGATGACCGCGAGGGGGACACACACGTAGAAGCACCAGCGCCACCCGAGTGGGCTGTCGACGATCACGCCGCCGAGCACCGGACCACCCGACATGGCCACCGCCATGACGGCACCCATGTATCCCGCGTACCGACCGCGTTCGCGCGGCGGAATGATACTGCCGATGATCGCCACGACCAGCGCGGTCAGACCGCCCATGCCGATACCCTGGATGACGCGTGCGCCGAGGAGGACGTTGACGTCCTGAGCGACACCGGCCAGTACGGATCCACCGACGAAGATCAGGATCGACAGCTGGACGAGCGTCTTCTTGTTGAACAGGTCGGAGAGCTTCCCCCAGATCGGGGTGGACGCGGCGTTTGCGAGCAATGCTGCGGTGATCACCCATGCGTAGTGCGTCTGGGTGCCCTTCAGGTCCGCGATGATCGTCGGGAGCGCCGTCGCGACGATCGTGCTACTGAGCAATGCGGTGAACAATGCGGCGAGCAGGCCCGCGAGGATCGCGAGGATTTCGCGGTGGGTCAGGAGCGCCTCGGCGTCCCGATCGGTGCCGGGCGGCGGCGAAGTGCCGTCCGTGACTGCGGTGGTACTCATGAACAGGTCCTTTGTACGTCGATCGTGGTGGCCGCGTCGGTGGCGGCAATGGGGCGCAGGGCTGCGTCGAGTCGGTCGAGGACGTCGAGAGCGTCGGCGACCTGCGCTTCGCTCCAGTCGCCGAGCTGGGCGGCCAGTCGTTCGGTGCGGCGAGCGCGAATGGCGGCCAGCATGTCGAGGCCCGCGGACGAACAGCTCACGAAGTGCGCTCGCTTGTCGTCGGGGTCCGGATGCCGGTCGACGAATCCGCGATCCACGAGTTCGCCGATGTGCCTGCTGAGCGACGACTGACCGACGTGCATCTCGGCGGCCAGTTCACTCGGACGACACTGCCCGGTGCGGGCCAGGAGGAAGAGCACTGCGGCGAGGGCATTGGGTAGGAGATCCGGCTCACTACGCGTCAGCGCGGCGCGTAGCGTTCGGCCGAACAGGAAGATTGCGTCGGCCAGGGCGTGCACCGTGTCGGCTCGAACAGCAGTCACGCGAACCTCCGAAATACACGAGTCAATTGCTTGCAGCATGCAACTATACAGTTAGTTGCATGCTGCAAGCAATTACTTCGCGAATCGGACAGCCCTGTTACGGGGTGGCTAGCGTCAGCGGGTGAACAGCGCGAGGCACTCCACGTGGTGCGTCGACGGGAATGCGGCGAAAGCCCGCAGATCCGCGAGCTCGAAGCCTTGGGCACGATAGAGGCCCACGTCGCGCCCGAACGACGCCGGATCGCATCCGACGTGGATCACGCGCCGGGGCGCCGCGTGGGCTATCGCGGCGACAACGTCCTTACCTGCGCCTGCGCGCGGCGGATCGAGAATCACCACGTCGGGTTCCGCGAGCCCACCGATGACGCGCTCGACCCGCCCGTGCCGGAACGACACTTGCGACAGGTCCGCAAGCGCAGCAGCACCATCGTCCACTGCCTGCCGGGACGACTCCACCGACTCGACCCGCCCGGACGCACCGACCTGACCGGCCACTGCCGCGGCGAACACGCCGACTCCACCGTAGAGGTCCCACACGGTGCCACCGGCTGCGGCGTCGGCCCATTCGCTCACCACGGTCGAGTACGTCTGCGCGGACCCGCTGTGGGCCTGCCAGAACCCGGTGGCCGCCACCCGCCATTCCCGCGACCCGACCCGCTCCACCGGCCTACCGGATCCCTCGACCACCTTCTCCGCGCGCGGTGCATTCACCGCAGCGCGCCTCGCCGACGCACCGCGCCTGCCCGGGCTGCGCCGACCGGTACGCGACACCACCGGCGGTGCGATCTCCACCACGTGTCGCTGCCCGTCCGCGTCCAGGACGACCTGCAGGTCGGCACCCGGCTGCCACACGTGTTCGACCAAGTCGGTGTACGCGCGCGGATCGATCTGCGTGCAACCGAGGTCCGGCACCACGTCGTTACTGTGGTAACGCCGATATCCCGGTGTACCCGCAGCGTCGACCGCCAACCGCACCCGGGTCCTCCACCGCGTACCGTCGCTCGCACCGCCGGGTACTTCCTCGACGAGAACGTCGCGCTCCACACCACCGAGGCGACGCAGTTGTTCAGCGACCACGGCCGCTGCGATCTCGCGTTGCGCCGCCGGCGTCGCGTGCGACATGTCGCAACATCCCGCGCCGCCGGGGCCGGAGATGGGGCACACACGATCCACACGATCATCCGACGCTTCCAGGATCTCCACCGCGTCGGCGAAACAGAAAGAGCCTCCGCGGTCCTCGGTGACGACAGCGAACACCCGCTCCCCCGGCAGGCCGTGCCGGACGAACACCACCCGTCCCTCGTGGCGAGCGACGCAGAAGCCGCCGTGCGCGGGATTACCGAGCATCACCTCGATCCGCTGCCCGGACCAGTCGGTTCCTGCACGCTGCTGCCCCTGGCGGCTCACTGATCTTCCTCCTGTTTTGCGGGCCGGTGACCCGCTTCGTTCTCCACCCCGCGGCGGATCGCCCCGGGCGCAGTGTCGATCCGATCCTTCGGCACCTTCGCAGACGAGCGCAGCTGCCACGGCACACTCGTGACCATCACTCCCGGCTGGAAGAGCAGACGGCTCTTCAATCTCAGGGCACTCTGGTTGTGGAGAATCTGCTCCCACCAGTGCCCGACCACATACTCCGGAATGAACACGGTGACGACATCGCGCGGAGAATCCCGCCGTACGCGTCGTACGTAGTCCAGAACCGGCCGGGTGATCTCACGATACGGCGACTCGACGACCTTCAACGGTACCGTGGTGTCGCTGGCATCCCAGTCCCGGACCAGTTGACGCGTACTCGCGTCGTCGACGTTGACCGTGATCGCCTCGAGCGTGTCGGGACGCGTCGCCCGTGCGAATGCCAACGCCCGGCGCGTCGGCATGTGCAGCGTCGACACCAACACGATCGAATGCGTGCGACTCGGCAGCACACCGTCCCATTCGGCTGCATCGAGCTCGGCGGCCACGCTCTCGTAGTGACGACGGATCGCCTTCATCAGCCCGAACATCGCCAGGATCATGAGGACCGCGATCCACGCCCCACCCGCAATCTTCGTGGCCAGCACAATGACCAACACCACCGTGGTGGCAACGAACCCGAGACCGTTGATCGCGCGCGAACGCATCATCCGTCTCCGCTCGGAGATCTCGGTTTCGACCGCCAGGTGCCGCGTCCAGTGCCGGACCATGCCCGCCTGCCCGAGACTGAAGGCGACGAACACACCGACGATGTACAGCTGGATGAGCTGAGTGACCCGGGCATCGAAGACCCACACGAACACGACCGCCACACCCGACAGGAACAGAATCCCGTTGCTGAACGCCAACTTGTCACCGCGAGTGTGCAATTGCCGCGGCAGATACCGATCCTGCGCGAGCACCGAGGCCAGCGCGGGGAACCCGCTGAACGCGGTGTTCGCCGCGAGCAACAGGATCAACACCGTGGCCACCGTGACGAGGAAGAAACCCACGGGAAAACCTGCGAACACCGCGTGCGCGAGTTGCGCGACGAGCGTCTTCTGTTCATATCCGTCCGGCGCACCCCTCAACTGAGTGGTGGGATGCTCCGCCACCACGACACCGATCCGGCCCGCAAGGAACACGACCCCGAGAAACAACGGCACCGCCACCGCGCCCAGCAACAGAAGTGTCGTCGCGGCATTGCGCGCTTTCGGCTTGCGGAACGCAGGCACTCCCGTGCTGATCGCCTCCACACCAGTGAGGGCGGCGCAGCCGGACGAGAACGCTCGCGCGATGAGGAACACGAATGCGATCGCCGTCAGATCCGTTTGCTCCGCCACAAGTTCGAAGTCGGCGGACTCCGCGCGCAGGTCGCGCCCGAGCACGAAGATCTGTACGAAACCCCAGACGATCATGATCGACATCGCCGCCATGAACGCATAGGTGGGGATCGCGAACGCCGTCCCCGACTCCCGCATTCCCCGCAGATTCATGGCCGTGAGAACACCGATCGCCAGGATCGCGAACAGCACCTTGTTCTGTGCGACGAAGGGCACCGCCGAACCGATGTTGGCCGCAGCCGACGAAATCGACACCGCGAGAATCAGCACGTAGTCGACGAGCAGCGCACTGCCGACCGTCAGCCCCGCGATGGGCCCGAGATTCTTCGCCGCGACCTCGTAGTCGCCGCCACCCGACGGGTAGGCACGCACATTCTGGCGGTAACTTGCCACCACGATGACGAGCACCACAGCGACCGCGATCCCGACCCCCGGGGTGAAGGCGTACGCCGACAGACCCGCAACCGACAGGACGAGGAAGATCTCCTCCGGCGCGTACGCGATGGACGACAGGGCATCGGATGCGAACACGGGTAGGGCGATGCGCTTGGGGAGCAAGGTGTGTCCGAGGGTGTCGCTTCGAAACGGCCGACCCAGCAGAAGCCGCTTCGTGGCGGTGGAAAGCTTGGACACCGGCCCAGCCTAAGCCGTACCCGGCCCATCACGACCCGGTGTCCGGGTCTTCCACCCGATGTTGCCGTCGGAGCGGTACGGTTTCCGTTCGGCAGGTCGGGCCGACGAACGGAGTGCACGGTGTACGTGGTGGTCATGGGTTGCGGCCGGGTGGGATCGTCGGTGGCCACCGCGCTGACCCGACTGGGTCACGACGTTGCAGTCATCGACCGGGACGCCGGGGCGTTCCTCCGATTGGGCGACGACTTCCCCGGCCGCACCGTCGTCGGTATGGGATTCGATCGTGACGTCCTGATCGACGCCGGAATCGAGCGTGCCGACGCATTCGCCGCCGTCTCCTCCGGGGACAACTCCAACATCATCTCCGCGCGCACCGCGCGCGAAAAATTCGGGGTGGAACGTGTTGTCGCGCGGATCTACGATGCAAAGCGCGCCGCCGTGTACGAACGGCTCGGCATTCCCACCATCGCCACGGTGCCCTGGACCACCGATCGGCTCCTGCACACGCTGACCCACGAGAGTGAGAACGCGCGCTGGCGTGACCCGACAGGTTCCGTCGCGGTCTGCGAGGTCAATGTCCACGAGGAGTGGGTAGGTCGGCGGATCACCGATCTCGAGGCTGCCACCGGCGCGCGGGTCGCATTCCTCATCCGATTCGGTGCGGGCGTCCTCCCCGACCGGAAAACCCTCATCCAGGCCGACGACCAGGTCTACATCGCGGCGGTCTCGGGAGCCGTTGCCGAATCGATTGCGCTGGCCGAGAATCCCCCCGCCGAGAACGACGAGTGAGGACATGCCGATGAAGGTGGTCATCGCAGGTGCAGGCGCGGTCGGACGCTCCATCGCCCGCGAACTACTGCGTAACGAGCATGAGGTGATGCTCGTCGAACGCAAACTCGATCACATCGACCCCGGGTCCGTGCCCGATGCGAAATGGGTCCACGGCGATGCCTGTGAACTCAGCCTGCTCGAGAGCGCAGGACTCGAACGGTACGACGTCGTGATCGCGGCAACGGGCGACGACAAGGCCAACCTCGTGCTGAGTCTGCTTGCCACCACGGAATTCGGTGTCGCGCGTGTCGTGGCCCGGGTCAACGACCCGCGCAACGAATGGCTGTTCGACGAGTCGTGGGGCGTCGACGTGGCCGTGTCCACACCGAGGATGCTGGCATCCCTCGTCGAAGAAGCAGTCTCGGTAGGCGATCTCGTTCGGCTGATGACACTGCGCAAGGGGGCGAACCTCGTCGAGATCACGTTGCCGGACACGACCGCGCTGGCAGGCAAGGCGGTCCGCAAGCTCGCGCTTCCCCGCGACGTCGCGCTCGTGACGATCCTGCGCGGTGACCGGGTGATCGTGCCACAGGCGGACGATCCGCTCGAGGGCGGCGACGAACTGCTGTTCGTCGCCGCAGAGGAGGTCGAAGACGAGCTTCGCGCCCTGATCGAGCGCTAACGCTTGTGGTGCCGCGGGGGTGTGTCGCGTACGGCACCCATGTCCGCTGCAGTGTCCGTGCCGGGCCTGCCCTCAGTGTCCATGCCGGGCCCGCCCTCAGTGTCCATGCCGGGCCCGCCCTCAGTGTCCATGCCGGGCCTGCCCTCAGTGTCCGTGTCCGACGGGTCTTCGTCCACCGCCGGCTCCACGATCCGGTCGGCTTTCCTGACCGCCCAGAACGTCACGAGCAGCGCCAGCGCCGTCAACGGCCATCCCATACCGATTCGAGCGGCGGCGAGCCAGCCGGTCCGATCCTCGTCATAGAGGTGGTTCTGCACGAGGTAGCGCGCAATGAACACCAGCGCCCACGCTGCAGTCGCGATGTCGTAGGCCCGCACAGCGTCGCGATGGGCACGCCAGCGCGCGGCCTGACCGTTGAGCATCCCCCAGATCACGCCGACGAGAGGTCGTCGCACCAGCACCGACAGCACGAACGCGCCACCGTAGACCAGGCTCGCGTAGATGCCGAACAGGAAATATCCCTTGGCGTCACCGGTCCGGTGCGCGATGAACGCACACAGGGCCACGCCCATGAAACCGGAGATCGCGGGTTGGATCGGTGTCCGTCGGATCAGCCGCCACACCAGTACACCGCAGGCGACCGCGACCGCGGACCAGATCGCGACAGTCAGACCCCACACGCTGTTGATCGGCACGAACACCAGCACCGGCAGTGTCGAATACACCAACCCGCTGAGTCCACCGAGTTGTTCGAGAAGGGTCTGCCGACTGGTATCACTCACGTCTACGAGGGTGCCACACTCGAGCGCCCGGTTTTCCCCTCGAACAGCGTGGACGTCGTTCAGGCCGGCTCTCGGAGCTCGTAGTACGGGTTGTAGATGACCTTGCGGCCACCACGCTCGCCGACCCGTCCTCGTACCTGCAGCGTCTTACCCGGTTCGATACCGGGGATACGCCGACGCCCGATCCACACGAGCAGGATCGAATCGGTGCCGTCGAAGAACTCCGCCTCGACCGATGCGGAGGCAGCCTTCGAAGCGGATTCCACACTTCTCAGACGCCCGAACATCGTCACTTCCTGACCTCGGGTGCAGGACACAACGGGTAACGCTCCCGTCGCGTGTGATGATTCGGCCATCTCCTCCGCATCGAGTTCTTCGAGATCCTCGGTGAGGCGACGAGTGAGCCGGCGAATGTATCCGGCTGCGGCGGATGCCATGGTGCGCTCCTGAAACGGGCGGCACGGGTCGCGCCGCGACACTTCCTTCGTCCGCCACTGTAGACCGATCCGCCACTGTTGACCGATCCGCCGGGTGGACGACCATGCCGGGTCGACCTCCGTCGAATCGATTCGGCAGGATCTCATCCATGTCGCGAGATTCTGCTGCCTCCCCGTACGACACCACCGTCACCGCAGTCGTCCTACCGGGGACGGGGTCCGATGCCCGGTTCGTCCACGATGCCTTCACCGTCCCACTGCAGCGGCGCGGCATCGCCACGATTGCGGTCGAACCGGATCCTCGCGGTCTGATCGCGAGCTACTACGCGGCAATGGACCGCGCAGCCCTCGACGGCCCCGTCCTCATCGGTGGTGTCTCCATCGGAGCAGCCGTTGCACTGCACTGGGCAGCGCTGCACCCGGAGCTCGCGGTCGGTGTGCTTGCAGCTCTCCCCGCCTGGACCGGGACGCCCGACGACTCCCCCGCCGCTGCCAGCGCCCGGTGGACGGCATCGCAGCTCCGTGCTCACGGCCTCGAGCCCGTCACCGCCGACATGGTCGAGTCGAGCCCCCCGTGGCTGGGCGCCACACTGTCACGCTCGTGGCGCGCCCAGTGGCCGGCACTCCCCGATGCGCTCGACGAGGCCGCGGGTTACCGAGCACTCGACGTCGACGGACTGCGCTCGGTGACAGTGCCCGTCGGTATCGCCGCCGCGGTCGACGATGCGGTACATCCACTCGAGGTGGCGCGCAGATGGGCGACCGAGCTTCCGTTCGCGGCCCTGGCGACCGTCACCCTGGACGATGTCGGTACCGATCCAGCAGTACTGGGCGAGCATTGCCTCGGGGCGCTCGACGAGGCGTTTCTGGTGAAGAAGGCCACCGCTCCGGCATGAGAGTGGCGCACCACGCCGGCATGACGACTGTGGTGTCAGAAGCCCAGTTGCTGCATGGCCGAACCCGACCCGCCCGTGCGGGGACGCGGCTGCGGGCGTGCGGGAGGAGCCTGCTGTCCGGCCGTCGGCGCTCCCTGCTGTTGCGGCCTGACCTGCCCCTGCTGTTGTCCACCGGCCTGCCGCGCCGCCTGTTGCTGTTGTTGCTGCGCAGCGGCAGCGGCGAGCTGATCGGCGAGCGCCTGGGGAAGGACCACCGGGAGCGGTGTGCGGACCGGGTGGGGTTCCGTACCTCGTCGCACGACGGTGTCGGCGAGCACGGCGTGTGCCGCCGCGATCAGTGGCGAATTCGCCTCAGCAGCTCCTGCCGGACCCGCAGCGACGCAGCGGATCATCCATCGGTAGCCGTCGACGCCGATGAACCGCATGTCGGCGTTCGGCGTGCTCCCATGCAGCTCTCGGCCCCACGGTCCGGTCTCCATGCTCACGGTCGCATTGTCGTTGCGCAGGGTCTCGGAAAGTTCGGCAGCCACTTCACGCCACTGGCCGGGCGACTTGGGCGCGGCATAGGCGGCGACGGTGATCCGGCCGTGCTGTGTCACCAGATGCACGGCTTGCGGGTTTCCGTTGGGAGCCATCTCCACCTGGATCTGACCCCCCTGAGGAATCGGGACGAGCACCGAGCCGAGGTCCAGTCGTGACGTTCCGACCTCGTCCTCACCGATCTCGTCGATGTCGTACGGGCCACCGTCGGCAAACGCAGCGTCGTCGGAGTGGTCGCCCGCGTAGGAACCCTCGATGCGTTCGAATTCGTCGGTCGTTGCGTCAGTGGTGTGGTCGGTGCGGTTCTTGCGTCGTCGTCCGAACATGTCAGGACCCTTCCTTCACCAGGCCGGCGTGGCCGCCGCTCGAGCCGTAACCACCGGCGCCACGAGTGGTGTCGTGGGGGGCGCGGGGCACCCCCCAAGAGCCCCGAGCGCGCCCCGCGGCGCGCCGCGGGGCGGGTGGGGGGCCCCCCGTGGCCAGGACGGCGCCGGCGGGGGGGTGGTGGTTATAACCAAGACGGGTAA
>NZ_JBHWWZ010000022.1:0-67102 GCF_042730275.1 Rhodococcus sp. NPDC060086 | reverse complement strand
CCGCATGCCCCTCGCGCCACGGCCACCCCGCAACCCTCGGGCCGCCCGCAGACATCAGGCGCCTCGCCCACCCCACCCGGCCCCCCCCCCCCCCCCACGCCCCCCCCCCCCCCCCGCTGCACGAGCAGCTGCGCGATGCGGTCGCCCCGGTTCACTTCGACGGCCTGCGCGGTGTCGTGGTTGATCAAGCAGACCTTGATCTCTCCCCGGTAGCCGGCATCGACGGTTCCCGGTGTGTTCACCACGGACAGTCCGAACTTGGCGGCGAGTCCCGAGCGCGGGTGGATCAACCCGACGGTCCCCACCGGCAACGCCACGGATATTCCGGTTCCGACGAGCACGCGCTGCCCTGGTTCGATCGTCACATTGCTGGTAGAGCACAGATCCACGCCCGCGTCACCTGCGTGCGCCCGTGTCGGCATGGGGACACCCGGGTCGAGACGACGCAGCGGGATGGGGGAAAGGTCGGTCACGTGGACCGAGACTACTCTCCGGATGTCGATGTCCCATTTCGAGGCGACTATCCTGGGTACGTGTCTGATACCTCCAGCTCCGGCAGCACCACCGGTTCGTCGACCCTCACGCCGACCTACTCCGAACGGTTGTGGGTTCCGATCTGGTGGTGGCCCATCGGTATCGGAATCGCAGCGTTGCTCGCGGCCGAGCTGCACATGGGCGCACCAGGGGTGTACGAGTGGGTTCCGTATGCCGTTCTCGTCCCGTGCGCACTGTGGACGTTGGTGTGGCTCTCACGACGGCGAATCGAGGTCGTCGACGGAGAACTCGTCGTCGAGCAGGCGCACCTTCCGGTGGAGCTGATCTCCCGCGGGGTGGTCGTCCCGGCCTCCGCGAAGAGCGCCGCGCTCGGCCGACAGCTCGACCCCGCTGCGTTCGTGCGGCATCGTCCGTGGATCAAGACGATGGCTCTGATCGTCCTCGACGACCAGGACGATCCGACCCCCTATTGGTTGATCAGCACGCGGCGACCTGCCGAACTCCTGGCGGCCCTGGGACACAGCGAGTCCTCGACGAGCTGACCCTCGCAGCACAGACTTCTACGCCGCAGCCGTGGCCCTCCCGGGTCACTGCTGCGGCGTTTCGAAGTAGGTCAGCGCATGTGCTTCGTCACCAGGCGCAGTCACGGCAGATCATCCGACCGCCCTCCTCGCTCGCAAGGCGACTCCGGTGATGTACCAGGAAGCAGCTCGAGCAGGTGAATTCATCGGCCTGTTTCGGCACCACACGCACCGACAGTTCCTCGCCGGACAGGTCCGCACCCGGGAGTTCGAAGGATTCGGCCGTGTCCGATTCATCGACGTCCACTACCGCGGACTGCGCCTCGTTACGCCGTGCCTTCAGTTCTTCGAGTGAGTCTTCCGACACATCGTCGCTTTCGGTCCGCCGCGGTGCGTCGTAGTCAGTCGCCATTTCCCTCTTACCTCTAGTCCTCTTACAGGTGCTCGACAGGGAACCACGGTGATGCTCCCGGCCAAAGCAACGCTCGACCGTGCGGTGAAGTTCCCACAGGTGCCGGTTTGTCGGTGGTACCCCGAATACCCCGAGTCCGAACCCCGTCGCCTTCGTCGATGGACGACGCTCGGCCGCCGAACAATAGCCGACGACCGAACGAAATATGCAATCGATTCGCTGTTTCTTCGGAATCGACCGAAAATCGTCACCTACATCACGGTGAACGTGACATTCCTGACGGGGTACGCCTCCATCGCGTCGACCACCTTGCCCTCTAGAGTGAACGTCGCACCGTACACACGGCAGGTGAACGACGTACCGTTCGCACGGCGAGGAGACGAAAGGCAGGCCTGCGTGGTTTCCCTGATCACCGAAGGCAGCGCAACCGACAAGCGCGGTCGCCCGTTCCATCGTCGCCGCTGGATTCCCGCCGCGATAGCGGGTGCCGTTCTCGCCGCCGGGACGATCGTGGTCTGGACCTCGGTGTTGACCACGGCCGACACCACGGCGGCCACGGTGGCATGCCCGCCACCGCCCACCGCGCCCGCTGATCCCGAGAGCCCCGCGCCTGCCCCGCTCGGGCAGGTTGCGGAGCGTTCGACGATGCTCGACGTCGACCCGGCTCCGCTCGCCGCAACCAGGGTGCGAGTGTTCAACGCGAATGGTGAACGTGGACAGGCATCCACTGTCGCGGCCCAGCTCAGCGACTACGGTTTTGCGAGTGCGCCGGATGTGCAAGCGGGTAACGATCCGGTATACGTCGACCAGAACATGCAATGCCACGGTCAGGTCCGATTCGGCGAGACCGGTCGCGCCGCTGCGAATACCGCACGACTCGTGGCGCCCTGTGCAGAGTTGATTCTCGACGATCGTCAGGACGACACGGTCGATCTCGCCCTCGGCACATATTTCCGTGATCTGACACCGAGCGCCGACGCCGAAGAACTGTTGCGCACGTTGCGTGAAGCCCCCGTGGGCGAGAAATCCGCACCTCTCGATGTGGAACTTCTCGATGCTGCGCTCAACGCACCGTGCTGACCGCGCACACATTTCGCAAAATCGGGCAATTTCCCCTTTTCGTCCGAACGCTCCCGTGATTTCGGACCGAATTCACCACAGTTTCCCGCACGAGAACTCGCGGCGTTGTTATGCGGGAACAGGAGCGGTCGCACCGATTTTCGCAAGCGCCGCAGCGAATGCCTCCGCCACGCCCGGCGCCGAGGCAGTCATGATCTCGCCCTGATCGCCGAATCCGATGGGCAATCGGACCTCGGCTCCTGCTTCGGACGCGATCAGCGCGCCGGCCGCCCAGTCCCAGGGATTGAGGCCGTGCTCGTAGTGGGCGTCGACCCGCCCCGAGGCCACCATGCACAGATCCAGGGCCGCAGCTCCGATCCGCCGGATATCTCGCACCTGCGGTAGCAACTCCGCCACGAACCGGCCCTGGACAGCTCTCCTCTCCGCCGAGTAGGAGAACCCTGTGGCGACGAGTACAAGCGCAAGATCGGCCACCGGCGTGCAGCGCAGCCTGGTCACGACCCCCTCGGCGTCGGTACGCGTGGCGCCGAGGCCCACTGCCGCCGAGTAGAGATCGCCCGAGGCGACGTCGACCACGGCACCTGCCACCGAGATTCCGTCGATCCGGGCCGCCACACTCACCGCGTACGCGGGAATCCCGTAGACGAAGTTCACTGTGCCGTCGATCGGGTCGACGACCCACTGGATGCCCGTCCCGCCCACGCCGTCCGCGCCCAGGCCGTCGCTGCAACCACTCTCCTCGCCGAGAAATGCGTCGCCGGGCCTCAACTGCCTGAGCCGACTCCGAATGAGGTCCTCGGTCTCGGTGTCGGCGACGGTGACCGGGTCGGTGCCGGACGACTTCGTCTGTACCGCGTCGGCCTCGCCACCGAATGGCCCCTCCGCCCCGACCAGCTCGGCACGGCGACGACGCACATGGGCAGCCGCCTCCGAGGCAACGGTGACGGCAACCGCGCGCAGTGCGGCGGGATCGGACTCGACGACTGGGGAATCGATGGCATCTGACACTCGACCATCGGAACACACGCGCATCGGCCGCACCACCCGCACAACCGTGACTTTAGAACTATCGTTGCCCCACAAGCGTTGCGGCCGACCGACCAGAGCTGTGCGACCGACCGGAGAGCGAGCACCTCATGACGCAGGGAACACCCCCGCCCCCGACCGACTCCACCGACGTGGGATTCGGCGTCGACGTCGGCGGCAGCGGAGTGAAAGGGGGTCTGGTCGACCTGACCACGGGTCAGCTGATCGGCGACCGGATCAAGGTCCTCACTCCCCAGCCCTCGACTCCCGACGCCGTGGCCGCGACGGTGGCCGAGATCATCAGGCAGGCGAAGTGGGACGGGCCCGTCGGAATCACCCTCCCGAGTGTGGTGACCGGAGGCGTCGCGAGGACCGCCGCCAACATCGATTCCTCATGGATCGGAACGGACGCGCGAGCACTCTTCTCGACCGCGCTGGGCGAACGACACGTCACGGTTCTCAACGACGCCGATGCCGCAGGGATCGCCGAGGATCGGTTCGGCGCAGCGGCCGACACCTCAGGCCTGGTCATCCTCCTCACCTTCGGCACCGGAATCGGCTCCGCAATCCTCCACAACGGCGTCCTGCTGCCGAACACCGAACTCGGACACATGGAGATCGACGGCATGGAAGCAGAACATCGCGCCGCGTCGTCGATCAAGGAGGAGAACGACTGGCCGTACAAGCGGTGGGCTCGGGAGGTCTCGCTGGTCCTGGAGCGTTTCGAGGCCCTGCTGTGGCCCGATCTGTTCATCGCGGGCGGCGGAATCAGCCGAAAGCACGAGAAGTGGATTCCGCTGCTGACGAACGACACTCCCGTGGTCCCAGCCGAACTACGCAACACCGCGGGGATCGTCGGCGCTGCCCACGCTGCGAAAACAGGTGTGACTCCTTGAGTCCGACACATCCTTCCAGACAGAGATCGTTACAATGGTGCACAGCCGGCCGGAACCCGGCCTGATCCCGACAGACCTCTCCGCCGGAACTCCTCTGGCGCGACGCCGCACTACCTCGTCACGAAAGGGCGTACGTGGCAGCCACCGACATCCACACCGCTGATTCACAGAAGGAATCGGCACCCGTCGCGGACGCTTCGGGCGCCGCCGACGCTGCAACCCCCGCGACGCCTACGGCGACTCCGCCGGCCAAGAAGGCCGCCGCGAAGAAAGCACCCGCCAAGAAGGCCGCCGCGAAGAAGGCACCCGCCAAGAAAGCCGCCGCGAAGAAAGCACCCGCCAAGAAGGCCGCGGCCAAGGGCGCGAAGGCGGGCGACGACGACTTCGACAGCGCAGCAGAGCCTCAGCTCGAAGACATCGAGGTGGCGGAAGGCGACCTCGTCGCAGAAGACGCCACAGCCGAAGGCGACGAGCCCAGCGAGAAGGACAAAGCGTCCGGCGATTTCGTCTGGGACGAAGAGGAGTCCGAGGCACTGCGCCAAGCGCGCAAGGACGCCGAGCTCACTGCCTCCGCCGACTCGGTGCGCGCCTATCTCAAGCAGATCGGCAAGGTTGCCCTCCTCAACGCCGAGGAAGAAGTCGAACTCGCCAAGCGCATCGAGGCCGGCCTGTACGCGACATTCCGCTTGCAGGAACTCGCCGCGAAGGGCGAAAAGCTCCCGGTCGCCCAGCGCCGCGACATGAACTGGATCTGCCGCGACGGTAACCGCGCCAAGAACCACCTCCTCGAGGCGAACCTTCGACTGGTCGTCTCTCTCGCCAAGCGTTACACCGGCCGCGGTATGGCGTTCCTGGACCTCATCCAGGAAGGCAATCTGGGTCTGATCCGTGCGGTCGAGAAGTTCGACTACACCAAGGGCTACAAGTTCTCGACGTACGCGACCTGGTGGATCCGTCAGGCCATCACCCGCGCCATGGCCGATCAGGCCCGCACCATTCGTATCCCCGTGCACATGGTCGAGGTCATCAACAAGCTCGGCCGTATCCAGCGCGAGTTGCTCCAGGATCTGGGCCGTGAGCCCACGCCCGAAGAGCTCGCGAAGGAAATGGACATCACGCCGGAGAAGGTGCTGGAGATCCAGCAGTACGCGCGTGAGCCCATTTCACTCGACCAGACCATCGGCGACGAGGGCGACAGCCAGCTCGGCGACTTCATCGAGGACTCCGAAGCGGTCGTCGCCGTCGATGCGGTGTCGTTCACGTTGCTGCAGGATCAGCTGCAGTCCGTCCTCGAGACGCTCTCCGAGCGCGAGGCCGGTGTCGTGCGACTGCGCTTCGGCCTCACCGACGGTCAGCCCCGCACCCTCGACGAGATCGGTCAGGTCTACGGGGTGACCCGTGAGCGCATCCGCCAGATCGAGTCGAAGACGATGTCGAAGCTGCGCCACCCGTCGCGGTCCCAGGTACTGCGCGACTACCTCGACTAGTCAGGTACGTCGACCGGTCACGCGGTGTGGCCACGGACCATCGAGAACGGCGTAGGGACGACATCCTCCCTACGCCGTTTCGTGTGGCATAGCCGTTCGTGTGGCATAGCCGTTCGTGTGGCTGCCTCGGTCACAGAGGTACGAAGCGTCCGTCGTCGCCCGGCAGGTAGTCGGTGACATCGGCGACCGCGTCGACCGGCAACGGCCCGTACAGATGCGGGAACCGCATCGAGTCGGGGTCCTCCGGAACCCCAGGTTCGAACCGCACGTCGTCGGTAAGGCGCGACGGGTCGATGTGGAGCAGGACGAGGTCCGTGCGCCCGTGGAACAAGCGATTCGCGGGCAGGTGCACCTGGTCGGGTGTAGACAGGTGCACGAAGCCCACGTCGGCCGATGAAGGAGGCGTCAGGGCGCCGGCCTTCCGGGCGCGGAGCCACTCGTCCCGCGGGCAGATGTGCAGCAGAAGTTCACTCATGCCCCTCATTGTTCGCGACGCCGAAGCACCTACTACGCCGAGACGCGCCGTTCCGACTGCTGCGCTGTGAGCGAACATCCGCGTGGTGAGACAGCAAGTGAATACTTGCAAACACCCACGTCCTGGGGTTTCTTCTGCACAATTCGTGAAACACGACACGAATGGGCGACAAGGGGAACAACCCGCGAACGCGAATCGTCTGTAAGAGTAGATCTACCGCGCTACCCCCGGCGCGGCGGACCAGACCCCAGGCGACCGTTGTCGAAGGTGGCCAGTTTGGAGGAGTCATGCCCGGTACGTTGACCACCCCGAAGTTGACCGCCGCCGACAGGTGCGATCGCTGCAATGCAGCCGCTCGCGTACGCGCTGTCCTTCCCGCAGGCGGCGAACTGTTGTTCTGCGGTCATCACGCAAACGAACACACCGATCGGCTCCGTGAGCTCGGTGCCACGATCGTCACCGAGGCCGACGCCGACGCATCCGTCTGATCCGCCGTCCGGAACCTCATGGTTCCGCGACCCGACATGAACGGGCGACTGCTTTCCAGCAGTCGCCCGTTTCGTCGTTCACGGTCCGGTCGTCCACGGTCCGGTCGTCACTGTCGACCGTCACCAGCTCCGAAGGATCGCGATGCGATCACGCAGCTGCTCGGCGCTCGCAATCGCCGTCGGTGGGCCACCGCACTGACGACGGAGTTCTCCGTGGATCACACCGTGTGGCTTCCGTGTGCGATGGTGCACGACCGCCACTAGCGAATTGAGTTCGCGGCGCAGCTCAGGAAGCTCGTCGGCTGCGGCCACCCGCTCCGCCACCTGCGGCGGCGGGGCCGTTGCCTGCGGCGTCGCCGGCTTGTCGAGTTGCTTCTCCTGACGCTGACGCAGCAATGCCCTCATCTGGTCTGCATCCAGCAGCCCTGGCAATCCGAGATAGTCCGCTTCTTCGTCACTGCCCGAGAATGTGGCGGTTCCGAAGGATGAACCGTCGTAGATCACCTGATCGAGTTCGGCCTCCGCGCCGAGCGACGTGTAGGGCTTCTCGTCCTCGCCGGGCTCGTCTTTCCTTCGGTTCGCGTCGGCGAGCAGTTCGTCGTCGAAGCCTTCCTTGACCCGGTGCGGT
Source organism: Rhodococcus sp. NPDC060086 (assembly GCF_042730275.1). Lineage (NCBI taxonomy): Bacteria > Bacillati > Actinomycetota > Actinomycetes > Mycobacteriales > Nocardiaceae > Rhodococcus > Rhodococcus sp. NPDC060086. The sequence continues at coordinate 59,594 of NZ_JBHWWZ010000022.1, read as the reverse complement.
TTACCCAGAACGTGGTCGCGCTGTGCTTCGAGCTGGCTGGCGAGGTCGAGCAGCACCGGCACCGACGGCAGGAAGACGCTGGCCGTCTCTCCCTTCTGCCGGGCACGCACGAAACGGCCGATCGCCTGAGCGAAGAACAGTGGGGTCGAGGCGCTGGTCGCGTAGACGCCGACGGCAAGCCGCGGAACATCGACGCCTTCGGACACCATCCGCACCGCGACCATCCATCGCTGGGTCCCCTCGCTGAACTCGGAGATGCGTGAGGAGGCGGTGGGTTCGTCGGACAGGACGACGGCGGGCGGCTCCCCCGTGAGTCGTTCGAGGGTCTTGGCGTAGGCGCGAGCAACCGTCTGATCGGTGGCGATGACGAGCCCGCCTGCATCCGGCATGCCGCCCGCGCGTAGCTGCTCGAGGCGGGTGTTGGCGGCATTCAGGACTGCAGGCACCCAGTCGCCTTCGGGGTCGAGGGCGGTGCGCCACGCGCGGGCGGTGTGTTCGGCGCTCAGCGGCTCGCCCAGCCGGGCGGTGTACTCCTCCCCCGCGCTGGTGCGCCAGCGGGCCTCACCGGAGTAGGCAAGGAACACGACGGGTCGCACGACGCCGTCTGCGAGCGCATCGGAGTAGCCGTAGGAGTGGTCGGCCTTCGATTGCATCAGGCCGTCCTCGTTCGGTTCGTACGTCACGAACGGGATGGCACTGTCGTCGCTGCGGAACGGGGTACCGGTCAGGGCGAGTCGTCGGGTCGCATCGCCGAACGCCTCGAGAATCCCCTCGCCCCAGCTCTTGGCGTCGCCGCCGTGATGGATCTCGTCGAGGATGATCAGTGTGCGACGCGATTCGGTGCGCACTCGGTGCTTGAACGGGTGGGATGCGACCTGCGCGTAGGTCACGACCACGCCCTGGTAGTCACTCGAGGTCTGCCCCGTGGAGTTGGTGAAGTTCGAGTCCAACGCGATCCCGACTCGTGCCGCTGCCGATGACCACTGATGCTTGAGGTGTTCGGTCGGCGCAACGACCGTGACCTGGTCGACGGTCCGGTCCTTCAGCAATTCCGACGCGACCCTCAGGGCGAATGTGGTCTTGCCGGCCCCAGGCGTGGCCACCGCGAGGAAATCGCGAGGTTTGGTGGCGAGGTACTTGGTCAGGGCGCGACGCTGCCACGCGCGCAGCTGTCCCCCGGATACGGAGGTCGTAGCCTGTCCGACGGTTTCGGTGCTCACCGGTTCTTCGTGCTCCTTGTCCGCTCAACTCCGGTCGGTGACGGCAGAACTCGAAGCCCGGCCACCGACCGCCATGCAGCCTATCGCCTCCGACCGCCGATCGACGTCCCGAACCGCCAGGGCGATGAGGATGGGACGTGATGGTCGTGACAGAATCCGAGACACCGACAACCGCATGTGGGGCGCGCATTACGTCGTGTCATCAGGAATGCTGGAAGTAGATGAACGCCACACCTGTGCCTCCCACGTCCGGACCGCGCCGTCTATGGCGCGCCGTACGCCTGTGCGGTCGGGTCCTCGGCCACACTGCGCGATCCGCGTGGGATCACTCGATCTTCAGCAAGGCTGCGACGGCCGCGTTCTGGCAGACCCTGTCGCTGCCGCCGCTGCTCCTGGGCCTGCTCGGCAGCCTCGGTTACGTGGGCGGATGGTTCGGCCCCGACATCGCCGACATCATCGTGTCCAAGATCGTCACATTCACGCGCACCGCCTTCAGCGACAGCGTCGTCGACGAGATCATCGCTCCGACCGTCTACGACGTACTCAACCGCGGACGGGCGGATGTGATGTCACTGGGCTTCGTACTGTCGCTCTGGGCCGGTTCGTCGGCGATCTCGACGTTCGTCGACTCGATCGTCGAAGCACACGGGCAACAGGACCACCGCCACCCGGTCTGGCAACGCGTGTTCGGCCTGCTGCTGTACGTGATGTTTCTCATCCTGGCCGTCGTCACACTGCCACTCGTGGCGCTCGGACCGACGGTGATCGGTCGCCTGCTCCCTCAGTCGTGGTACTCGCTCGGGTCGCAACTCGTGGACACCTTCTACTATCCGGCGGTCGGCCTGCTCCTGCTCGTCGCTCTGACCACGCTGTACAAGGTGGCGTTGCCGAAGTCCCTGCCCTGGCATCGGCTACTCGGGGGCGCGGTCCTGGCAGGTGCGTTCTTCATTCTCGCGAGTGCGGGCTTGCGCAGATACCTGACCTGGATCGCCGAACACGGATACACCTACGGTGCTTTGGCCGCGCCCATCGCGTTCCTGCTGTTCACGTTCTTCCTCGGCTTCGCGGTGGTCATCGGAGCCGAGTTCAACGCCGCTATCCAAGAGATGTGGCCCGCACGAGCGACACGGATCGAGCAATGGCGCGTGTGGCTCGCCGAGCAGGCCGACAAGCAGCCGTCGCCCGAGGAAGGGGCGGTCACCAACCTGACCCGACGGATCACGATGGCCAGTCCCATCCGGCTCACCGATCTTCTCCGCTCCGATCAGCTTCCCGGCTACGACGACCCGCGCCCTCCCGACGAGCGTGAGGCCGACACATGCCCGATCGACCGTCCGGACCGCTCGACCGCGCCCAGTGATCCATCGTCCCGGAATCCATCGGTGTCCGGACACGACGAAACGGCCGAGGAGGATTCGATCACCTCGGCCGACAACGGTCCGGTTTCGCCGCGAGACTCCGGATCGGAGGAGAACGCTCCTCTGACCCGACTACCTCAGTCGCCCTTGCGCAGGCCTTCGTAGACCTTCTTGCACTCGGGGCACACCGGCGAGCCCGGTTTCGGCGACATGGTCACCGGAAAGACCTCACCGCACAACGCAACAACATGGGTTCCCATAACGGCGCTCTCCGCGATCTTCTTCTTCTTCACGTAGTGGAAGAACTTGGGAGTGTCGTCGCTGGTGGTTTCGTCGGTGGTGGTATCCGGCCGTTCCTTGGTATCCGTACTCACATGTCCATAATGCCGCACCGCTGCCCCGAACCGGTATGTGCATTCGATCTACGGGCGTGGGAAAGTAGTAGATATGGCGAGAACACCTGGTTTCGGCGGATCCCACGAGAGCGGATCGCCCGATAACCCGGTCCTGATCACGGAGGCGGAGTCGTCTCTCGAAGACCAGCACCGAGCGCGGGTCCGCAAATACATGACACTGATGGCATTCCGTATCCCTGCGTTGATCCTGGCCGCCGCCTCGTACGGAATATGGGCGAACCCGTGGATCGCGATGGCGATCATCGGGCTCTCGATACCCCTCCCGTGGATCGCGGTGCTCATCGCGAACGACCGGCCACCACGCCGCAAGGACGAACCGAGTCGCTGGGACGGACGGAGCGAAGAACACGCCGCCCTCGAGGCGCACGAATACCGCGTGATCGACGGCTGACCCGACACGGGCGATGCGTCGGGTGGTGCACGGTGCTGCGAGAATAGCTTCGTGGACCGCGACCTGCTCTTGTCGATCTGCCCGCCCCTACGTAGTGCGTTGATCCGGTGTCGTTACGACATCGATACCGTGCGCGATCTTCTGGGTCCCGAAGCGCACGCCGCGCTGGGACGCAGCGAGCCCGTTCCGGCGCGACGCGCCACGCGCGACGCAGGCGATCTGGGTGTGCTCGTACGACTCTTCCTTCTGCAGGACACCTGCCCCGCCGACGAGGTCACCGTGGCACTCACACCTCTCGCCCTCGACGACGCGATCGCCGCAGGTCTGCTCGAACGCGACACGAACGGTGTACGGACCTCGCTGGATCTGCGGCCGTTGGACGCAGGCGTCGGCAACCGCTGGGTTCTGTCCGACCTCGACGGGGCCCTTCGCGCCGCATCCACCCGTCCCGACCATGTCCTGGGGGTCGGGCAGGCATCCCTGTCGCTGCTGCAGGCCACTCCCACCGATCCGGTGGGCTCCGTGCTCGATCTCGGCACTGGATGCGGCGTCCAGGCGATCCATGCGGCCGAGTACGCCGACACCGTGACCGCAACCGACATCACACCGCGGTGCCTCACACTCGCCGCCGCGTCGGCCGCGCTCAACGAACTCGACCTCGAACTGCTCGAGGGCTCGTGGTTCGAGCCCGTGGCAGGCCGCTGTTTCGACCGGATCGTCGCGAATCCCCCGTTCGTGGTGAGCAGCGGCCAGGTGGAGCACAGTTACCGTGATTCGGGTCTGGATCTCGACGGCGCGAGCAAGCTGATGATCTCGCAGGCCGTCGACCACCTGAACCCCGGAGGAACCGCGTCGATCCTCGCCTCATGGGTCCATGTCGAGGGTGAGGACTGGCGAGCACGCGTCGCGTCGTGGTTACCCGCGCACGGCGTGGACGCGTGGGTCGTGCAGCGTGATGTCGCCGATCCGTCGCTGTACATCGGGACATGGCTCAGAGACGGTGACGCAGACCAACGCGACCCGGCGGTCGCGGCGCGCGCCGAAGACTGGTTCGACCACTTCGCACGCAATGGCGTCGAGGGCGTCGGTTTCGGGTTCGTCTATCTGCGCCGCACCGACCTGCCGTCGGATGTGCTGGCCGAAGACCTCCGCCATTCGTTCACCGATGCGCTCGGTCCGGAATCGATCGACTACTTCGCACGGCTCGAGTGGCTCCGCGATCACGACGTCCTCGACTCACGATTCCGGGTGCGCACCGACACGGCGCTCGAGCGTGTCTTCCTGCCCGGCGACGACGGCTGGGCCCAGGTCGTCACCCGGGTGCATCGCGGGGGCGGGCCCGCATGGCAGCACGAAGTCGACGACCTGGCGGCGAATCTGCTCGGTGGGCTCCGTGCCGACGGCCTCCCCCTGGGCGATCTGGTCTCTCTCCTCGCCGCGGCCCACGGAGAAGACGAAGCCGAACTCACGGCCATGGCGGTGTCGCTGATGCAGGGGCTCGTCCGCCACGGCCTCGTCCAACCCGCCTGATCCGACGAGGCGGGGCGCAGTTCCCGCAGCGACGTCCTCCGCTGATCTCTCAGCAACTTCTCAGACGAGCCTCCTGGTTTGCGCAGGTCGCAGCGTTGGGGCTCAGGAACCGGTGGGAACTTTCCCGGGCCACTCGAGCGTTGAACCCTGTGAGACACCACCGATGAGGAGGCACGTCATGGCACGCCCCGCAACAACCGCTCGAGTCAATTCCGACCTCGACAACCAAAGTCCCGCCGCCGATCTTGTGCGCGTTTATCTGAACGGCATCGGAAAGACGGCTCTGCTGACCGCAGCGGACGAGGTCGAACTGGCAAAGCGGATCGAGGCCGGCCTGTACGCCAAGCAGGTGCTCGAGACGAAGAAGCGTCTCTCACCTGCCAAGAAGCGCGATCTTGCGATTGTCGTACGCGAAGGACAGGCGGCTCGTAACCACCTGCTCGAAGCGAACCTGCGCCTCGTGGTGTCGCTCGCAAAGCGCTACACCGGACGCGGCATGCCCCTGCTCGATCTGATCCAGGAAGGCAACCTCGGCCTCATCCGTGCCATGGAGAAGTTCGACTACGCCAAAGGCTTCAAGTTCTCGACCTATGCCACGTGGTGGATCCGTCAGGCCATCACCCGCGGCATGGCCGATCAGAGCCGTACCATCCGGCTCCCCGTCCATCTCGTCGAGCAGGTCAACAAGCTCGCCAGGATCAAGCGGGAACTGCACCAGCAGCTCGGTCGCGAAGCCACCGACGACGAACTGGCGGAAGAGTCCGGAATTCCGGTCGGCAAGATCGCCGATCTGCTCGACCACAGCCGCGACCCGGTGAGCCTGGATATGCCGGTCGGCAGCGATGAGGAAGCCCCGCTGGGCGACTTCATCGAGGACGCCGAGGCGACCTCTGCCGAAACCGTCGTGATCGCCGGACTCCTGCACAGCGATGTCCGTAGCGTCCTCTCGACCCTCGACGAGCGAGAACAGCAGGTCATTCGTCTCCGGTACGGGCTCGACGACGGCCAGCCGCGCACTCTCGACCAGATCGGCAAGCTGTTCGGCCTCTCTCGCGAGCGCGTGCGGCAGATCGAACGTGAAGTGATGGGCAAACTCCGCGAAGGCGAGCGTGCAAACCGCCTCCGCGCATATGCAAGCTGACCGGGCGCGTCAGCTGTAGCGATCCCCGAGAACCGGGCTGGGTTCTCGGGGATCGCGCCGTTCGGAGCCTGTTCTGTCTCGGTCACCGCAGGCGGCGAGGCCCCAGGTCGAGCGGATGTGGCGCTTCCGGACCGATCCGCAGATGTGCGTCGGTGAGCTCGGCGCCGATCGGAGAGGCCAGCACCGGTTCGCACACGAGTTCGCGAACCTCGGGCAGATCGTCGGCGAGCGCCGAGATGCGCTGCACGATATCGACGAGCGCCGCGCGATTGGCCGGCGCGGCATTACGGTAGCCCGTCAGGAGCGGCGCTGCCTTGGGCGCATCGATCAGTTCGACGGCCTCGTCTTCGGTCAGCGGCAGCACCTGATAGGCGCGGTCACCGAGCAGATCGGAGATGACGCCGGCGACACCGAAGGAGATCAACGATCCGAAGGAGGGGTCGTCCTGCACCCGGATCGCGCATCCGATCCCTTTGGTCGCCATCTTCTGCACGTGCAGCAGCGGCTCCCCCGACACCGCGGCGAGGTCGCGGTAGGCGATGCGGACCGAATCGTCGTCGACGAGGTCGAGTCGGACACCGGTCAGATCCGGCCGGTGCCGCCACTGTGCTCCGGTCGCCTTGACCGCAACGGGGAAGCCGATCTCGTGAGCTGCAGCGACCGCCTCCTCCTCGGTGGTGACCGACCGGAATGTGGCGATGTGCACGCCGTAGCACGCGAGCAGCAAGGCGGTTTCGGTGTCGGACAGGTAGCGACCGTTCGGCGTGGTGTCGAGCCAGCCGTCGACCAGGGCACGGGCACGCTCCGGGTCGATCCCGGCCGGACGCACGACCTGGGACTGCGGGCGAGACCGCCACTTGGCATACCGCCAGGCTCGGGCCAGCGCGGTCGCCGCCCGCTCCGGCCCGGGATACGAGGGCACCGATCCCCTGACCGGATTGCCGTCCTCGTCGCGGACCGCAAGAACGTCGGGGATTCCCTCCGTCGCAAGGAATGTGGTGACCACCGGCTTCTCCGCGCCCGCCACCGCATCGCGCAATGCCTGTGCGTAGGGCTCGACCGTCACCGCGACCGGAGGCACGAACACCGCGATGACCGAATCGATCTCGGCCGAACCGAGCGCCCGGGTGACGGCGTCGGCGAATTCCTCGGGTGTTGCCTGTGCACCGAGGTCCACCGCGTCGGCGGGTTTGAGACCTTGCCCTCGCGCCGCATCCACCGCCAGCACACCGAGCGCTGTGGAGTTGCCCACCACCGCGACCCGCGGCCCCGCGGGTAGCGGCTGGTAGCTGAACAGCAACGCCGAGTCGAACAGCTGCGCAATGGATTCGACCTGCACGACGCCGGCCTGCTCGAACAGATGACGCACGATCGCGTCGTCCATCTCACCGGTACGGGCCTCGAGCACCGGGGGTACCGCGTGTCGACCGGACTTGACCGCCACGATCGGTTTGCTTCGTGCGACCCGGCGTGCGATGCGGGAGAACTTTCGTGGGTTGCCGAAACTCTCGAGGTAGAGGAGCACTACCTCGGTCGCCGGGTCGGTGTCCCAGTACTGCAGTAGGTCGTTGCCCGACAGATCGGCGCGGTTGCCCGCCGAGACGAACGAGGACAGGCCCACTCCGGTCTTGGCAGCTTCGTCGAGAATAGCGATGCCCAACGCACCCGACTGGCAGAAGAACCCGACATTGCCCGCGGGCGGCAGGATCGGAGCGAGTGTGGCGTTGAGCCGGAATGCCGGATCGTTGTTGGCGACTCCGAGCGCGTTCGGCCCGATGAGCCGCATCCCGTGTGCACGTGCGGCGTGTGCGAGACGCCGCTCCGCGTCGCGCCCTTCGGGCCCGGTTTCACCGAATCCGGACGACACGACGAGCAGTGCCTTGACACCTTTCGCGAGGCAGTCGTCGAGGACCGAGTCGATCGATTCGGCAGGGACTGCGGCGATCGCGAGGTCGACCTCGTCGGGGATGTCGCGCACCGTCGGGTAGGCCCGCACGCCCCGCACCGAGCGGTGCTCGGCATTGACCGGGTATACCGGTCCGGTGAACCCGCTGCGCAGCATGTTCACCAGGACCGCGTTGCCGACCTTGCGACTGTCGGTGGACGCACCGATCACCGCGACGCTTCCCGGGCTCAGGATGTTACGGACGCTGCGGGCCTCGGCGGCGCGTTCGCGCGCGTTACGCACGGATACGAGTGCCTCGGTGGGGTCGATGTCGAACTCCAACCGCACCACACCGCCCTCGAAGCTACGGCTGACCTGATATCCGGCCTCCCGGAACACCGAGATCATGTGACGGTTTTCTGCGAGGACCTCCGCAACGAAGCGACGGAGCCCGTTCTCCGCGGCAGCTCCTGCGAGATGCTCGAGCAGGATGGGACCCAACCCGCGCCCCTGATGCGAGTCCGACACAGTGAATGCGACTTCCGCCGACAGGCCGTCTCCCTCCGCAGTCAGCCCTTCGTAGCGGCCGACCGCGATGATCTCGTCGCCGAGCATCGCCACGAACGCCACCCGTGTGTGATGGTCGACGACAGTGAAGTTGAACAGGTCGCGCTTCGAGATGGTCGGATAGGGACCGAAGTAGCGGAGATACCGCGTCCGTTCGGACAACTTTCCGTGGAATTCGACGATCTTGTCGGCATCCTCCGGCACGATCGGCCGCAGATGGACGACACCACCGTCGGAGGCAAGTACATCGGCGACCCAGTGCCGGGGATAGCCACGCGCGACGACGAGTGCGCGCTCGCGAGCTGGGTCGGCAGCCGGATCGAGCGCTCGGGTCGATGCTCCACCCGCCGGTGCCTGCGTGCTCTCCGAGTCAGTCACGTGGATCCTCCGGGTCGAGTCCGAGAAGTGGGAAGCATGCTCGGCGAGTGGCGATGATCGCGGAATCGATTCGGGTCAGCGCGCGATCCAGCGACGCAACACCGGTTTCCGGTGTGCCACCGGGGCCGTCCCACGGCAGATACGACAGGTCGGCTCCCTCCCCCATTTCGGTGGGAAGGTCGACCCCCGGCGCCATGGCCCCGACTCGCTCGCGCCAGTCGTCGGGAACCGTTGTCGTGAGGTCGATCTCGCGGTCGAGCGCCGCGGCGATCAAGTGTGTCCATGAGCGCGGCACAACCCGGACCAGACCGTATCCTCCCCCGCCCAAGGCAAGCCAGCGTCCTTCGCAGTGCCGGTCGGCGAGATCACGCATCGCGAGATACGACGCCCGCTGTCCGTCGACTGTGAGCGACAGATCGGCCAACGGATCCTCGCGGTGGCTGTCGGCGCCGCACTGGCTGATGAGAATCTGCGGACGGAACGCGGCGATCGCGCCGGGCACGACGGCGTGGAACGCACGTAACCACAACGAGTCGACGGTGCCGGGAAGCACGGGCAGATTGACGGCGGTGCCTTCGGCCGCCCCCGCCCCGACCTCACTCGACCAACCGGTGTTCGGCCACAGAGTTGCCGGATGTTGGTGAAGGGACACTGTGAGCACACGCGGGTCGTCCAGGAATGCGTGCTGCACCCCGTCGCCGTGGTGTGCGTCGACGTCGACGTATGCGATTCGGTCGTAGCCCTGATCGAGGAGCCACGAAATGGCGATCGCCGCGTCGTTGTACACACAGAATCCGGCGGCCCAGTCGGCCATCGCGTGATGCATGCCACCGCCGATGCTCACCGCCCTGCGGGTACGGCCGGACGCGATCTCGCGAGCAGCGGCCAGCGTGCCACCCGCCAGTGTGGCGCTCGCCTCATGCATCTTCGGAAAGATCGGATTGTCCTCGGTGCCCAGACCGTGCGGGGTATCGGACGACGGCTCGGACCCGACGGGCGTCGAACCCGCCCTCTTGACGGCGTCGACATACCCCGAGGTATGGATACGAAGTAGATCTGCGTCACCGGCGGGATCCGGACGCACCGTTTCGACACCCTCGAGCAGCCCGAGACTGCGCGACAGAGCCATCGTCAGGTCGAGCCGGGTCGGGTTCATCGGGTGGCTCGGCCCCCACCGATAGTCGAGGTAGTCGGGGCTCCAGACCACCACACGGTCGCCGCCCAGATGTGTCGAACCGCCTGCCGCGGTGGAGCTCGTGGTCATGAACACAGACGCTACTTGCCCGCCTCGGGTCGCGCGAGCATCGGACCTCACCCACCACCTGAACGCCACGGTTAGAATCGGGCGCAGACGAAGGGGTGTGAGAGTGAAGGACCTGGTCGATACAACGGAGATGTATCTCCGGACGATCTACGACTTGGAGGAGGAAGGTGTGGTGCCCCTGCGGGCACGCATTGCCGAACGCCTCGAACAGAGCGGTCCGACGGTCAGCCAGACCGTCGCCCGCATGGAACGCGACGGATTGCTGCGGGTCGCAGGTGATCGCCATCTGCAGCTGACGGAGAAAGGCCGGGATCTTGCCGTGTCCGTCATGCGTAAGCACCGCCTCGCAGAGCGGTTGCTCGTCGACGTGATCGGGCTCGACTGGGAGAACGTGCACGCCGAGGCGTGCCGGTGGGAACATGTGATGAGTGAGGAGGTGGAGCGTCGTCTCGTCGAGGTCCTCAACAATCCGACCACCTCGCCGTACGGCAACCCCATCCCCGGCCTCGCGGAATTGGGTCTCGAGAAGGCCACCGTGTCGGACGAGAAGCTGATTCGACTGACCGAGATCCCGAGCGGGCAACCGACCGCCGTGGTGGTCCGCAGGCTCGCCGAGTACGTCCAGTCGGATCCCGACGTGATCGCTCGGCTACGTGAGGCAGGCGTCGTTCCCGACGCACGCGTTACAGTCGAGACGCGACCGGGTTCGGTGATGATCACCGTGACCGGTCACAGCACATTCGAGCTTTCCGACGAGATGGCCCATGCCGTGCAGGTGAAGCAGGTCTGACGCCGGGCCTCTTCCACCGGCCCTGGGTGGGCCGGTGGAAGAGGAGACCCAGCGTGAAACTTCTGGTGACCGGCGGCGCCGGCTACGTGGGCAGCGTGTGCAGCACTGTGCTGCTCGAAAACGGCCACGAGGTGGTCGTCGTCGACGATCTGTCCACCGGCAACGCCGACGCCGTCCCCCCTGGCGCCGAGTTCATCCACGGTGACATCGCCGATGTTGCCGCAGACGTGCTGGGCGTCGGGGGTACGTCATCTCGATTCGACGGTGTTCTCCACTTCGGCGCGCAATCACTGGTCGGCGAGTCGGTGGAGTTCCCCGAGAAGTACTGGCAGGGCAACGTCGTCACCACGCTCGCACTCCTCGAGGCAATGCGCTTGTCGGGAACGCCACGACTGGTCTTCTCGTCCACCGCGGCCACCTACGGTGAGCCCGAGCAGGTGCCGATCACCGAGGACGCACCCACCCGTCCGACCAACCCGTACGGTGCATCCAAACTGGCGATCGATCATGCGATCTCGTCGTATGCCCATGCCCACGGACTGGCCGCGACGAGCCTGCGCTATTTCAACGTGGCCGGAGCGTACGGGGGCGCAGGCGAGAATCGCCTCGTCGAAACACACCTGATTCCACTCGTCCTGCAGGTCGCCCTGGGGCAACGCGAGCGCATTTCTGTGTTCGGGACGGATTGGCCGACCAAGGACGGCACCGCGATCCGCGACTACATCCATGTCAAGGACCTCGCCGACGCCCACCTGCTGGCACTGTCGAAGGCAGCCGCGGGATCGCATCGCATCTACAACCTGGGCAGCGGTGAGGGCTTCACCGTGCGCGAGGTCATTTCGGCGTGCGAGCGCATCACCGGACTGCCCATCGCCGCAGTCGACGCACCGCGACGCGCCGGTGATCCTGCCGTCCTGATCGCGTCGAGCACACGAGCGATCGACGATCTCGGCTGGAAACCCCAACACACCGATCTCGACGAGATCGTCGCGGATGCCTGGGAATTCATGCGGAATCTCGGTGATCGCGCGCACGCGGCGCGCCGCTGATCATTCCGACGGACCCGGCGGGGGTAGCACCACGCCGAGTCGGGCAGCGATCTCGTATCCGGTGTCGGCGAGTCCCCGAATGGCTTCGGGACGCAGTCCCGCCTGTAGCGCTTGGTCGAGGAGATCCGAGAGTCGGTGGCGCGGGTTCGATTCCAGTGCCACTCCGAGCGCAACGCCCGCGAACGGGCCGTCGCCTCGCACGTAGGCGCTGAATGCGACGAGTGCCGCAGCGTCGGCCCGTTCCGGGTCTGGCAACGCACGGGCGAGCTCGACCCACATGCGCTCGGCTGCGCGCGCTTGCACTCCTGCCGCCAACGCGAGCACCGAGTCACGCACAGTCGGATTCGCCAAGAGCACAGCCACTTCGGCGCATTCCCGGGCCCGCAGTTCGGCACCGTCACCGAAGGTAGTGAGGCGTCCGAGCAGTGCCTCGAGTTCCATGCGGTCCGCACGGTCGGCACCGCCGGCCCGCGCCGCGTGCTCGTAGGCCAGGTCGCGGGCATCGATGACGTCGTCGATGTACTGCCCCACGCGCCTGCGATGCTCCGGCGGAGCGGGAGCGAGCAGCGCCTCGAGTTCGTCACGCGACCGCCGGATCGGACTGCCTCCGAACACCCGTGTGGCGGCGACGACCGAACTCTCGGGGTCGGGAATCGTCCCGTTCACTTCCCCGTTGGGCGTGAACCACACGCGCCCGCGCGCAATTTCCGGAGTGGCGTGGATACCGGCCACCTCGACCCCGGACGCTGCGAGTTCGTCGGCGAACTCCCCGAGCAGGCGTGTTGCAGCATCGGCGGCGGGGCCGTGCGGATGGTCGAGCCTGTCGTCGACGAGCACCACCAGTACCGAGCGTGCTCCTTCACGGACGCACACTGTGCAGAACCGCTCGAATGCGGCACTCATCGGAGCAGGAATCGCCTCGTCGGCGCGGGGTAGCAGAAGATCGTGCCGCATGACGGCGCCGATTGCATCGCCTCGACCGTCGCCGTCCGGTGATCGCGGCGCGGGCGAGAGGGTCAAGACGAGGAACGAACGTGTCGGGTGGAAGCCGAGCATGGCGGGAACTGCTGCGAGGAGTTCGCCGATGTCGGACAGGTGCAGTGGCTGCGAAGAAGAAGTCGATGTGGTCATGTCCAGCACGATCCACGATGACGCCCACCGAAAACCGGTCCCGGACGCGTAATCCGGAAATCTGTGGATGGATGTGGTGGCTGTGGACAACCATCACACCGACGCCGAAATCCACGACCGGAACCTCCCGCGTGTCGGAGTCACGCGTTATGGAACGCCGTCTCGGCCTCGAACAGGGTCGTGGAAGCCGGAATCAGCCCCCGAACGCGTACACCACGGCGTCGTGGAATGCGATGTCGAGCGCGTCCCGGTCGATCCCGCTGTCGTCGAAGGTCATGTAGGTCACCAGGATCCTGGCGTCTCCGAGTTGGGCACCGCGGGATTCCATGGACTGGGTCAGCTCGTGGCCCGGTTGACCGGATGTGACTGTGCGGGTGTAGGCCACGGTACGTACGCCGCCCATCGGCGGGAGCGGTTCCGGTGCGGCGACGGTGGTGACGGTGGAGGTCACTCCCCTATGGGTGGCGTCGACCTCGCCGCACTCTCCGAGGTGATTCTTCAGCTCGGCAAGTTCCGGCGCCGGGACGACGACTTCGACGCTGATGGTGGCCCTGCCGTCGACGGATGTCCCGACGGCCATCGCGGTCCCCTCGGGGCCGTAGTTCTGCGGGAGCGGGAGGCATCCGGGCGGTTCGACCTTCGCTCCGACCGGAATCCCGGCCAGATCGGGAGCGGCCTGTGCGACTGCCGACGGGGGCAGTATCACTGCCGGGTAGGAGGCGGGAAACAGAGCGGGAGGTAGCAGAAGCGCGGTGGGCAATGGCCGGTCGAGAGTGGGATCGGATACCCCTGTCACCGGAACGGTCCTCGATGTGAATTCGGGCATCGCGGTGCCTTCGACCGTGGTCGAGCACCCGGACGCAGTAACGATCAGTGCCGCGCAGATGACCGCACGGCCGACGTGTCGATGGTGTTGCCGACGAGCTGGATACACGGCCACCCGAACCTCCGCTGTTCTCGGCCACCGGGGCGGAACACCCCGTCGAGCGCTGTTTTCGGTTCAATTAGACTCGAACACCACCATGCCACGCCGGTACGCCACCGGGCAGAAGGCTACGACGACGTGATCGGAGTGGTTCGGATATGGACGAGCAGTCCCGGATGTACGAGCTGGAGTTTCCCGCTCCTCGACTGACAGCGGCCGACGGGCAGGGCCCTGTGCTCGTGCACGGGCTGGAAGGGTTCTCCGATGCAGGGCATGCCGTGCGTCTGGCCACCACACATCTGCGAGAGCAACTGGAGACGGAGGTCGTGGCGTCCTTCGCAGTGGACGAACTGGTCGACTACCGCTCTCGTCGGCCGATGATGACGTTCGAGTCGGATCACTTCTCGGAGTACGCCGCGCCCGAGCTGAATCTGTACGCGCTCGTCGACAACGCGGGTACCCCGTTCCTGCTGCTCGCCGGAACAGAACCCGACCTGAGGTGGGAGCGTTTCATCACGGCGGTACGCCTGCTGGCGGAGCAATTCGGGGTCCGGCGCACGATCGGCCTGAACTCGATCCCGATGGCGATTCCGCACACCCGCCCGTTGGGAGTCACGGCACATTCGACCAACAAAGATCTGATTTCGGATCATCACCGCTGGTCCGGGCAACTTCAGGTCCCGGCAGGCGCGTCGTCGTTGCTCGAGTTCCGGATGGCGCAGCACGGACACGAAGCCGTCGGGTTCTCGGTCCACGTCCCGCACTACCTCGCGCAGACCGACTACCCGGCGGCCTCCGAGTCGTTGCTGATCAATGTCGCCGAGGTCGGGAATCTCGATCTTCCGCTCGAGGCGCTCGGCGAGGCTGCCGCACGTGTCCGCGAGCAGGTCGACGAGCACATCGAGGGTAACGAGGAAGTGCTGTCCGTCGTCAACGCGCTCGAACGGCAGTACGACAGTTACGTAGCGGCGCAGGAACAGCAGTCCACTCCTCTGCCGACCGATGAAAGCCTGCCCAGTGGAGACGAGCTCGGAGCCGAGTTCGAACGATTCCTCGCCGAATACGAGCGCCGGGACGACGGCGGCACGGATCCCGAATCCTGACGACCGGGGTCCGGCTCTGTTCGGCCGATCAGGTACGGCTCGGTAAGGCCACGGGTGCATTACATACCGGCGACGATCGTTGTTGCCGACCTCACATACAGGAAGTATGCTCGCCCGGCATGCAAGGGTGAACCAGCGACGATCACCTCCCGAGCTCGATCGGAGACCCCGACCGGAGAACACCGACCCGAGAACACCGACAGGTCGACTGCAGCCCGTGGACACGGCAGGAGAGACTGATGGCTACATCGCGAGCGCGCACGTTGCGTCCGGTTCCCGACGCCGAACCTCGGATGGTGTTCCGGACCATCCACGGATACCGGCGCGCCTTCCGTCTTGCGGGCAGCGGTCCGGTGCTGGTGTTGATCCACGGCATCGGCGACAACTCGTCCACCTGGGCCGAGATCATTCCGCACCTCGCGAAGAAGTACACCGTCATCGCCCCCGACCTGCTCGGCCACGGCCGTTCCGACAAGCCTCGCGCCGACTATTCCGTCGCCGCCTACGCGAACGGGGTGCGCGACCTGCTGTCGGTACTCGGTGTCGAGCGGGCCACTGTCATCGGCCACTCACTCGGTGGCGGGGTGGCGATGCAGTTCGGCTATCAGTTCCCTGCGATGGTCGAGCGACTCGTGCTCGTGTCTTCCGGTGGTGTCACCAAGGATGTCCATCCGGCCCTGCGGCTGGCGTCCCTCCCCGGGGTGAGCGACGTGCTCAAGCTCCTCAGGCTGCCCGGGGCGGTACCTGTGGTGAAGCTCGCGGGCACCGTTCTCGGCCACCTCCACGGCTCGCCGCTCCGACCTGGGACGTTGCTCCAGGATACGAGCGATCTCGTCCGGATCCTCGCCGGCCTTCCCGACCCGACCGCATACGAGGCCTACCTGCGCACCCTGCGGGCGGTCGTCGACTGGCGTGGTCAGGTGGTGACGATGCTCGATCGTTGCTATCTCACCGAAGACGTCCCGGTCCAATTGATCTGGGGCGATCAGGACAGTGTGATCCCGGTCGGGCACGCGCACCTCGCACATTCGGCCATGCCCGGGTCTCGACTCGAGGTCTTCCACGGGTCGGGGCACTTCCCGTTCCGGGACGACCCGATCCGTTTCCTGCGGGTGGTCGAGGATTTCCTCGACTCCACCACGCCGCTGAGGTTCGACGAGGAGCGGTGGCGTCAGCTGCTGCTCACCGGTGTGAGCGAATCCCGGATCACCGGCGGCCCGGCCACACGCACGGCGGTCCTGGGCGCGATGGGATCGGACGAACGCAGCGCGACGTAGGGCCGGCCGCTGTTCCGACTAGCCTGGAGCGGTGCTGCTTCCGGATCTGATACCCGACACTGTCGACGACGACGCTCTGTTCGACGCGTTCACCTCCTGGACGACGGACCGGGGCATCACGCTCTACCCGGCGCAGGAGGAGGCGTTGATGGAGCTCGTCTCCGGCGCCAACGTGGTTCTTGCGACGCCGACCGGTTCGGGTAAGTCGATGGTCGCCCTCGGCGCCCATTTCCACGCGCTGGCCACCGGAAGACGTACCTTCTACACCGCACCGATCAAGGCGCTCGTGAGTGAGAAGTTCTTCGCGCTGTGCGACGTGTTCGGAGCCGACCAGGTCGGAATGATGACCGGTGACGCCTCCGTCAATGCGGGGGCTCCGATCATCTGCGCGACAGCCGAGATCGTTGCGAACCTGGCGTTGCGCGAGGGCGCGGACTCCGATATCGGTCAGGTCGTGATGGACGAATTCCATTTCTATTCGGAGCCCGAACGCGGCTGGGCGTGGCAGGTGCCGATCGTCGAACTTCCCCACGCGCAGTTCCTGCTCATGTCGGCGACACTCGGCGACGTCACCTTCCTGAAGAACGATCTCACGCGGCGAACCGGCCGGCCCACCGTCGAGGTATCAGGCTCGGAACGACCCGTTCCCCTGACGTTCTCGTACTCGCAGGTTCCGATCGGCGAGGCCATCGAAGAACTCGTCACCACCCATCAGGCCCCGGTCTACGTCGTCCACTTCACGCAGGCCGCGGCGCTCGAGCGGGCGCAGGCCCTCACGAGTGTCAACATGTGTTCCAAGGAGGAGAAGGCGGCCATCGCCGACGCTCTGGGCGGCTTCCGGTTCACGACCGGATTCGGCAAGACTCTCTCGCGACTGGTCCGGCACGGAATCGGCGTCCACCACGCCGGCATGCTGCCCAAGTACCGGCGCCTGATCGAGAAGCTCGCGCAGGAAGGGCTTCTCAAGGTCATCTGCGGCACGGACACGCTCGGTGTGGGTATCAACGTGCCGATCCGCACGGTGTTGCTCACGGGGCTGACCAAGTACGACGGCACCCGCACGCGGCAGCTCAAGGCGCGTGAGTTCCACCAGATCGCAGGGCGGGCGGGGCGCGCAGGCTACGACACGATGGGAAGCGTCGTCGTGCAGGCACCGGAGCACGAGATCGAGAACATCCGCGCACTCGCCAAGGCCGGTGAGGATCCCAAGAAGCGACGCAAGGTCCAACGCAAGAAGGCTCCTGAAGGATTTGTCTCCTGGGGGCAGGCCACTTTCGACAAGCTCATCGTCGCGTCGCCGGAGTCGCTGCAGTCCCGTTTCGCTGTGAGCAATTCGATGCTTCTCAACGTCATTGCGCGGCCCGGGAATTGCTTCGACGCGATGCGTCACCTTCTCGAGGACAATCACGAACAGCGGCCCGCACAGCGCAAGCACATCCTCAAGGCGATTTCGCTGTACCGCGGTCTGCTGCAGGCGGGGATCGTGCAGCAGCTCGACGAACCCGACGAGGACGGACGTATGGCACGTCTGACCGTCGATCTGCAGCGTGACTTCGCTCTGAATCAGCCTCTGTCCCCGTTCGCGTTGGCCGCGATCGAGCTGCTCGACGTGGAGTCGACCACGTACGCGCTGGACGTGGTGTCGGTGATCGAATCGACCCTCGACAATCCTCGTCAGATCCTCATGGCGCAGCAGCACGCGGCGCGTGGCGAAGCGGTCGCCGAGATGAAAGCCGACGGTATCGAGTACGACGAGCGGATGGAACTGCTCGAAGAGGTCACCTGGCCCAAGCCGCTCGTGGAGCTTCTCGAGCCCGCATTCGAGACCTACCGTGGCGGGCACCCGTGGGTGTCCGAGTTCCCGCTGGCGCCGAAGTCCGTCGTGCGCGACATGATCGAGCGTGCGATGACGTTCGCCGAGCAGGTGAGCCACTACGGACTGGCGCGATCGGAAGGCCTGGTGCTGCGGTATCTCGCCGATGCGTACCGGGCGCTGCGTCAAACAGTTCCGGACGCCGCGCGTACTGAGGAACTCGAGGACATCACGGAGTGGCTCGGCGAGCTGATCCGACAGGTCGACTCGTCTCTGCTCGACGAGTGGGAGTCGCTCACCAACCCGGGTGCCGAAGCCGACGATCAGCAGATCGCCTTCGGCGCCGATACACCGCGACCGCTCTCTGCGAACATCCGCGCGTTCCGGGTGATGGTGCGCAACGCGATGTTCAAACGTGTCGAACTCGCGTCACGTCGACGCTGGAACGACCTCGCCGAACTCGGTGACGGGCTCGACGCGGAGGACTGGTCGGATCTGCTGGAGCTCTACTTCGACGAGTACGACGAGATCGGTACCGGGCCCGATGCACGAGGCCCGCTGTTGTTCTCGGCCGAGATGGACTCGGACGTGTGGCGGGTGCGTCAGACCCTTGCAGATCCCGCGGGCGATCACGGTTGGGCGCTGCTCGGGGAGGTCAACCTCGCCGAGTCGGATGCGGCCGGGGAGGTCGTCTTCGACGAGTTCGAGATCGTCGAGGGCTGAGCTCCGGACAGGACCGGTACCCTGGTTCCGGTGAACGATGAGTCCGCTGCGGCGTTTCGCCTGTCCTACGTCCCCGGCGTAACCCCGGCCAAGTGGGTTCGGGTGTGGAAGGAACGGCATCCGGGCGTACCGATCGAGCTGGTTCCGGTGGATTCGGCCTCGGGAGCCGAGTGTGTGAGGGACGGCAGGGCAGATATCGCGCTGTTGAGGTTGCCACTCGAGCGTGACGGGCTGTCGGTGATCACCCTCTACACGGAGGCCTCGGTGGTGGTCGTACCGAAGGAACATGCGATTGCGGTGGTCGACGAGGTGTCGGTGGCGGACCTCGCGGACGAGACCGTGTTGCACCCCCTCG
Source organism: Rhodococcus sp. NPDC060086 (assembly GCF_042730275.1). Lineage (NCBI taxonomy): Bacteria > Bacillati > Actinomycetota > Actinomycetes > Mycobacteriales > Nocardiaceae > Rhodococcus > Rhodococcus sp. NPDC060086. The sequence goes on along the minus strand of NZ_JBHWWZ010000022.1, from coordinate 40,278 downwards.
ATGATGTGCTCGATTGGGTGAGTCTGCCCGGCGAGGGCGCGTTCGAACGGCCCGCGACCACAGAGGACGCGATCTCGCATGTCGCGTCCGAGGTGGGGGTGCTCGTGACTCCGCACTCACTCGCCCGTCTGCATCATCGCAAGGATCTGACGTATCGGCCGGTCATCGATGCTCCGCAGTCGCAGGTGGGCCTCGTATGGCTCACCGACCACACCACCGATCATGTCGACGAGTTCGTCGGCATCGTGCGAGGCCGGACTGCGAACAGTTCCCGTGGCAGGCAGGATCACACCGGAACCGAGGCTTCATCGAGCTCCACGGGCAAACGTCGGGGCGAGCGTCAGGGTTCGCAACCGAAGAAGGTCGTCGGCGACAAAAAACCGAAGTCGCGTCGGGCAACGACCAGCCGCGGGAAACACTCCGGGCGTTCCCGCCGCGGACGCGGCTGATCAGCTGATCGTTCTGGATTGCGGCGGTGCCTGTGACCGCAACACGTCCGCCAGCGCGCGGTAGTCGTCGGCGCGTGCACTCGAAGCCCGGAAGACCAGCCCGATGGTGCGCCCCGGCTCCGGTGCAGCGAAGTGTGCCACGGCCAGGTCGCCACCGGCCGTTTCCACCGGCACTGCCGACGCGGGTACGAGTGTGACGCCGAGACCACCTGCGACGCATCGCACGACGGTGGCCAGCGAGGTTGCGCGTGTGTCGCCCGCATCGGGTCGGGCGTCCACCGATCGGCACAGGTCCAGGGTCTGGTCGCGGAGGCAGTGGCCTTCGTCGAGGAGCAGGAGCGGGAGTTCGTCGAGGAGCGTCAGTGGTAGATCTCGTTTGCCTGCGAGACGATGATCCATGGGGACGACGAGGATGAAATCTTCGGTGTAGAGCGGGATCTCCACGACACCTGCGACGTCGGACGGCAGGGCGAGTACGGCGACGTCGAGGGTGCCGGAACGGAGCGCACCGAGAAGTCGGGCCGTCTGGTCTTCGATTACGTGCACGGCGAGATTCGGCATGCGCGTGCGTAGTTCGGGGAGCAGGCCGGGAAGGAAGTAGGGCGCTACGGTGGGGATCAGACCGATTTTCAGCGGGCCCGAGAATCCGTCGGAGACGCCGGCTGCGGCGGCGACGAACCCGTCTGTGGCGTCGAGGATCGCTTTGGCCTGGGCGAGGAGTCGCGCGCCGGCCGGGGTGACGAGCACACGGCGGGTACTCCTCTCGATCAATTGCACGCCGAGCCCGTTCTCGAGCGACGCAAGCCCCTGCGACAGTGTGGGTTGGCTCACACTCAATCGTGCTGCGGCCGTTCCGAAGTGCTTGTACGTGGCGACCGCCACGAACGCACGCAGCTGTGACAGGGTCGGGTGATAAGTCTGATCGGACACGCCTATCAGTATAGTGCGAGTAATCACCTTTACCTTTTGAAAATTTTCCGGCAGGATGAATCTCATACCGGAGAACGGACCGCAAGGATCGTCCGGTAACGCACAGCCCCACGTCAACGTGCGTGGCGTGCGCGATCGACTCGCTTGTTCACGAGACACCCACGAGAGGACCGAAAATGGCATTGCTGACCATCGGCGATCAGTTCCCCGCTTTCAACCTGAAGGCCCTCATCGGCGGCGACCTGTCGCAGGTCGACGCTGCACAGCCCGACGACTACTTCACCACCATCACCAGCGACGACTATGCAGGTAAGTGGAAGGTCGTCTTCTTCTGGCCGAAGGACTTCACCTTCATCTGCCCCACCGAGATCGCTGCATTCGGCAAGCTGAACGAGGAGTTCGCAGACCGCGACACGCAGGTCCTCGGCGCGTCCGTCGACAACGAGTTCGTGCACTTCCAGTGGCGTGCCCAGCACGAAGAGCTCAAGACTCTCCCCTTCCCGATGCTGTCGGACCTCAACCGTGAGCTCGTCTCGGCAACCGGTGTCCTGAACGCCGACGGCGTCGCCGATCGCGCCACCTTCATCATCGACCCGAACAACGAGATCCAGTTCGTCTCCGTCACCGCCGGTTCCGTGGGCCGCAACGTCGACGAGGTCCTCCGCGTCCTCGACGCTCTGCAGTCCGACGAGCTGTGCGCATGCAACTGGAAGAAGAACGACCCGACCCTCAACGCGGGTGAGCTCGTCAAGGCGGCGCTGCAGTGAGTGTCGACAACCTGAAGAACGCCCTCCCCGAGTACGCGAAGGATCTCAAGCTCAACCTGAGCTCGCTCGCTCGCTCGACCGAGCTCAACGAGCAGCAGCTGTGGGGCACGTTCCTCGCCGCCGCGGCCGCCACCAGGTCGGCGACCGTGCTCAAGGAGATCTCCGAGGAAGCCGCTGACGTCCTGTCGGCGGAGGCGTACAACGCCGCACTCGGCGCAGCGTCGATCATGGGCATGAACAATGTCGCCTACCGGGCCAAGAGCTTCCTCGGTGACGAGTACGCACAGGTCCGTATGGGCCTGCGGATGAACATCATCGGCAGCCCCGGCGTCGAGAAGGCCGACTTCGAGCTGTGGTCGCTGGCAGTGTCCACGATCAACGGCTGCCACGACTGCACCGCCGCGCACGACAACGTCGTTCGCAAGGAAGGCCTCACCAAGGAGCAGGTCTGGGAGGCCGTCAAGGTCGCCGCGACCCTCCAGGGCGTAGCCCAGGCGATCACTGCCGGCGAGGTTCTCGCCGGCACCAACGCCTGATCTCCGGCGCCTGATCTACTGCATCACCGAGAAAGGGACCTCTCCTCGGAGGGGTCCCTTTCCTCATGTCGGCCAAGTGCTCGCGGTCGTCGGCTTCCCGCCGAGCGCCTCACCCGCCGCGATGTCACTCGCTTCGAGAACCACTTCGATCTCACCACCGAGTGCAATGCCGGGCGCCAATGGCAATCTGTCGCCACTCCAGAAACGCCCCGGGTCGTACCAACTGCTCCCGCGACGTCGCTGTTCGAGCAGACCCATCGCCTCCATCGTCAACCCGACGACCTCTGCGCAATACGCACTTTCGAGGCCGGACTCACGTCGTTTCAGGCGCGGGAGCCGACCGGCAAACCAGCGTCCGGTGAGCTTCGCCGTGGACGGGAACGGCGTTCCGTCCAGACGAGCGATGGTGCGCAGCAGCTGATCTTCCTGTTCCGCGGTGACGGGGACCGAGAGTTGACGAAGCCACCCGCGTTGTCCGTAGCGAGCACCCCACACCTGCACTGCGCTGCGCAGGTCGTGCAGCTGCACACCGCGCTGATGCCTGCCGGTCCACATGTCCGGCAGGCTGCGTCCCAGCTCCGCATGCCACATCAGCGGAGGTAGATCCGCGAACGCCAGCGACATCCCGACGTGGTTGACAGGGGCATTGGTCAGGGTCTGGATCGCCCTGTCCGCTCCGCTCGTCCCGCGGAAGATCCAGATGTCCCCCGTCCGTGTGAGATCCACCGCCTCGCCGAGGGTGACTCGTGACGGCGTCGGAGCAGGTGGGATGGCGCCTCCGTGTTGCATGAGCACAACACTGTCACGAACGGTTGACAAGACCTATAGCCAGCTAGGGTCAGTGCATGGCCCCTCGTACCAGCACGATGTGGAAGCTGCTCGGACTCGCCGGCGTCGTCGGTGTGGCGGCGACCGGTGCGATCACGCTGCGCAACGAGCGCAAGCGCCGCGACTACAGCCCCGACGAAATCCGCTCGGTACTGCACGAACGGTACGCACGAGCGGTCGCAGCGCAGGACGGCACCGGAGAAGTACCCCTCACCGCGGTTCGAATGAGCGCGCAGACCCGGATCCGCCGTCTGCTACGGCGGATCCGGTCCGGGGCCTGAGCGATTCGGTCTGCCCCGAGGACGTCAGCCCAGGGCGGCAGCGAAGCCGTCGGCGAGAGCCTGCACCTGGTCGTCCGTCATCACGAACGACGGTGAGATCTGCATCGCGCCCTGACCGGCAGCGCGGCCTGAGATGCCGTGCTCCCGCAGGGTTTTGACGAAGCCCATGGCCTCCCCTGGATCGACGAGCTGCACAGCCGCCACCGCACCGATACCGCTACGGACCTCCGCAACCCGTGGATGATCCGCGAGCGGGGCGAGCTTCTCGTGGAGCGTCTTCTCGAGGCGCGCCGACTCGTCGAGCAGGTTCTCGCGTTCGAGGATGTCGAGATTGGCATGCGCGGCCGCGGCTGCCGCCGCATGACCGCCGTAGGTGTAGCCGTGACGCCACCAGACGCCACCGGCGAAGAACGGCTCGGCGACGCGTGGCGCCACGAACACCGCTCCCATCGGCAGATATCCCGAGGTCAGACCCTTTGCTGCGGTCACGATGTCCGGCTGCAGATCGAACTTCGTCGACGCGAACCACGAACCGCCGATCCGGCCGAACCCGGTCACGACCTCGTCGACGACGAACAGGATGTCGTGGTCGCGGCAGATGTCGCGGATCTCCGTGAGATAGCCGTTCGGCGGCAGGTACACGCCCCCGGCGCCGAGGATCGGTTCACAGAAGAACGCAGCGATGTTGTCGGCCCCGACCTTCTCGATGAGCTCGAGCAGAGCTTTCGCGTCGTCCCAGGGCACGGTGGCGGTGTCGGTCCACAGTGGGCCGTAGCCCTCTGCGTTGACGGGGATCCCCGCCATCGACGTACCGCCGACGTGCATACCGTGGTAGGCCTTCTCCCGGCTGACGATCAGCGTCTTGCTCGACCGTCCACTCTCCTGCCAGTAGCGGCGAGCGAGCTTCGCTGCGGTGTCGATCGAGTCGGATCCACCCGAGGTGAAGAAGATCTTGCTGCCGACGATCGGCGCGATGGCCGAGAGCCTCTCGGCGAGGGCGATCGTGGGCTCGGCAGCGAAATCACCGAAGTTCGAGAAGTGCGCGACCTTCGAGAGCTGCGCAGCAACGGCCTCACCGATCTCCGTACGACCGTGTCCGACGTTGGCGAACCACAGGCCTGCCGTCGCGTCGAGATAGCGGGTACCGGCATCATCCCAGATGTATGCGCCCTCTCCACGGGCCACGACGAAGGCCCCGTCCCGTTCGACCGCACCCATATCGGCGAATCCGTGCCACAACGCACCCACAGTCAGCTCCTGTCCACGGCTCTCGGTTCTCCGCCATCGTATGGGTTCGTATCGAACGCGGGGCCCCTACCCGCCCGGGTGCACCTTCGCCCGCGCCTGCCGGCTTTCCGCGGCTGCGAATCGCGCGCTCGGCAAGCCGGTTCGATCGCGCGAGCGCCCACACGTCGACGGCGCCTGTGTCGCCGCACGGCATCGACACTCGCTAAGCTGTATCACCAGCATGTCCATCTCTCCTGCCCCGAGCCGTCGCGACCTTCGCGAAGCCCTGACCGAGGTGTCGCTCAGCGACGAGCATCGGTTCCGTCGGCGCATCGATCGAGCCCGCGGCGACGACGCGCTCACCAAGATCGCCGGCGACATCGACACCGCGCGCGGTCGCCTCGCGCGACGTGCCGAGTCCGTCCCCGCCATCCGCTACCCGGAAGACCTACCGGTCTCCCAGCGCAAGGACGACATCGCGGCCGCCATCCGCGACCACCAGGTCGTCGTGGTCGCCGGTGAGACCGGGTCCGGCAAGACCACTCAGATCCCGAAGATCTGCCTCGAACTCGGGCGCGGAGTGCGCGGTCTCATCGGGCACACACAGCCCCGCCGCATCGCGGCGCGTGCAGTGGCCGAGCGACTGTCCGAAGAACTCGATTCCGAACTCGGCGACACCGTCGGCTACACGGTGCGCTTCACCGACCAGGTGTCCGACCACACCTTGGTCAAGCTGATGACCGACGGCATTCTCCTCGCCGAGATCCAGCGCGACCGGATGCTGCGACGCTACGACACCCTGATCATCGACGAGGCACACGAACGCAGCCTCAACATCGACTTCCTTCTCGGGTACCTCGCGCAGCTACTCCCCCTCAGACCCGACCTCAAGGTGATCATCACCTCGGCGACGATCGACCCCGAACGGTTCGCGCAGCACTTCGCCGACGCCGACGGCAGATCTGCCCCGATCGTCGAGGTCTCCGGGCGCACCTATCCGGTGGAGGTACGGTATCGACCGCTGACCGTCGAGAGGGGCGACGAACTCGTCGACCGCGATCCCGTCGATGCCGTGTGCGAGGCGGTCGAAGAGCTGCAGTCGGCCGGCGACGGCGACATCCTCGTGTTCCTGTCGGGCGAGCGCGAGATCCGCGACACCGCCGATGCACTACGCGATCGCAAGCTACGCAATACCGAAATCCTCCCCCTCTACGGCCGATTGTCGGCCGCCGAGCAACACCGCGTCTTCACCTCCCACACCGGGCGACGAGTCGTGCTGTCGACGAACGTCGCCGAAACTTCGCTCACCGTGCCCGGTATCCGGTACGTCGTCGATCCTGGTACGGCCCGCATCTCGCGGTACTCGGTACGGACGAAAGTGCAGAGACTGCCCATCGAGGAGATCTCGCAGGCCTCTGCTCGACAGCGCTCCGGTCGTTGTGGTCGTGTCGCCGACGGCATCTGTATCCGCCTGTATTCGGAGGACGACTTCGAGTCGCGCCCCGAGTTCACCGAGCCAGAGATCCTGCGCACCAACCTCGCTTCGGTCGTGCTGCAGATGACAGCGCTCGGTCTCGGTGATATCGCGGCGTTCCCGTTCGTCGAGCCGCCGGACCCGCGCGCGATCCGCGACGGTATCGCACTGCTCCACGAACTCGGTGCGATCGAACCCACAGGCAAGGACGAGACCCCCCGTTTGACCGGTACCGGCCGGGAACTCGCACGGCTGCCTGTCGATCCACGCATGGCGCGCATGATCGTCGAAGGGCATCGCAACGGGTGTCTGCGCGAGGTCCTGATCATCGTGTCGGCTCTGTCGATCCAGGATGTACGCGAACGTCCCACCGAGCACCAACAGGCGGCCGACGAGAAACACTCCCGGTTCAACGTCGATGGATCGGATTTCCTCGCCTTCCTGCGCCTGTGGGAATACCTCAAGGACCAGCGGAAAGAGTTGTCGTCCAACCAGTTCCGCAAGTTGTGCCGCACCGAGTTCCTGCACTGGATGCGCATCCGGGAGTGGCAGGATCTACAAGGGCAGCTTCGTCAGATCACGCTGAGCCTCGGCTGGGAGACCGCGCACCAGGAGGTCGGCGACGACGCGATCCACCAGTCGCTGCTCGCCGGTCTGCTGTCGCATGTCGGGCTCCGCGAGGGCGACAAGCGCGATTTCCTCGGGGCACGCGGGGCGCACTTCGCGATCTTCCCCGGCTCGTCCCTGTTCAAGAAGCCGCCGCGGTGGGTGATGGCGGGTGAACTGGTCGAGACGTCGCGGCTGTGGGGCCGGATGGCCGCACGGATCGAACCCGAATGGGCGGAGAAGCTGGCTCCGCACCTGGTCAAGCGGACCTATTCGGAACCTCACTGGTCGACGAAGCAGCAAGCGGCGATGGCGTACGAACGCGTCACGCTCTACGGCATCCCACTCGTCGCGCAGCGCCGGGTGCAGTACGGACGGATCGAGCCCGAAGTCTCGCGCGAGCTGTTCATCCGGCACGCACTCGTGCTCGGCGAGTGGCAGACCCGCCACAAGTTCTTCCACGAGAACCGGGCGTTGCTCAACGACGTCGAAGAGCTCGAGCATCGCGCGCGGCGGCGCGACCTGGTCGTCGGCGACGAGACTCTGTTCGAGTTCTACGACCGGCGTGTCGGCCCAGAAGTCGTCTCGGCGAAGCATTTCGATACCTGGTGGAAGAAGACCCGGCAGCAGCAGCCGAATCTGCTGACCTTCACACCCGAGACGGTGGTCAACCAGGACGCGGCCACGGTTCTGGAAGGCGACTATCCCGACGCATGGCGTCAGGGCGAACTGCAGTTCCCGCTGACCTACCAGTTCGAGCCCGGCACCGAGGACGACGGGGTCACCGCAAGGATCCCCTTGGCGCTGCTCGCGGGAGTCCGGCCCGTCGGATTCGACTGGCTGGTCCCGGGACTGCGGCACGAACTCGTCACCGCCATGATCAAGGGCCTGCCGAAACAGATTCGACGTCAGGTGGTTCCGGCACCCGATTTCGCGAAGGCCGCCCTCGCCTCGGTGACCGCGCGCAGCGAACCTCTCGTCAACGCGCTCGCCCGCGAGTTGTCGCGGTTGGGCAACTGCAGGATCGAACCGGGCGACTTCGCACCGTCGGCACTGCCCGACCACCTGAAGATGACGTTCGCGGCGGTCGACGAGAACGACAAGGTCCTGGGACGCAGCAAGAGCCTCGCCGCGCTGCGGAAGCAATTGTCGACGCGAGTCGACGCCGAGGTCGCGCGCGCTGCGGCGGGTACCGAACGCGCGCCGGCAGTGGTGTGGACCGCCGACACCCTCGGCACTCTCCCCCAGACCGTCACACGCGATGTCGGTGGCCAGCAGGTGACCGGCTATCCCGCCCTGGTGCCCGAGGGCGAGGGGGTCGCGGTACGGGTTTTGAGCACGCCGCAGGCGCAACGTGCCGCCACCCGAACAGGGTTGCGCGCGCTCCTTCTTGCCGCTGCGCCCACCAAGGCGAAGGTCGCGACCTCCGGTTTGACGAATCCGGAGCGACTGGCGCTCGGCCGCAACCCGGACGGTTCGTTCGACGCTCTCGTCGAGGACTGCCGGGCGTGCGCGGTCGACGAGATGATCGCTGCGCACGGCAAGCAGGTTCGCACTCCTGACGAATTCGACGCGCTCGTCAGGGTCGTGCGCAGCGAACTCCCCGGGAGAGTCGCGCATCTGCTGAAGTCTGTGGTGCCGGTGTTGAGCAGAGCCCATCAGGTGGGCGTGCTCCTGGATTCTGTTCGCGGCGAAGCCGCGGACGACGTACGAGAGCAGCTGTCTTCGTTGCTCTTCGCCGGGTTCGTCACCGACCTGGGCACTCGTCGTCTGGCCGACCTTCCGCGTTACCTCGCTGCTGCAGCTCAGCGCCTCGAAGCGCTGCCTGCAAGCGCAAATCGCGATGCCCAGGCGATGGATGTGCTCGATCGGGTATACGCGGCCTACGACAAACTGCTCGCGCGGTTGACCGAAGAACGCCGAGCCACACGCGACGTGGTGGACATCTACTGGATGATCGAGGAACTACGCGTGAGCTTGTTCGCGCAGGGAATGGGCACGCGCGCTCCGGTGTCGGAGAAGCGCGTACTCAAGGCCATCGATTCGGTCCGCTGACGCCCGGCGCTGACACCCCCGGCCGCTGACACCGGCCTGTCTCGGGCGTGGCCTGATCAGTCCGCGTCGGCGGACACATCGCGGGTCCGTTGATGTTCGCGCAGCTCAGTGATCTCACGTTCGAAATCCTCAGCGGAGCTGAACGAACGGTACACCGAGGCGAAGCGGAGGTAGGCGACCTCGTCGAGGTCGCGCAGCGGTCCGAGGATCGCAAGCCCCACCTCATGACTGGGAATCTCCGGTGCACCCTTGGCCCGCACCGCGTCTTCCACCTGTTGCGCAAGCTTGTTCAGGGCGTCGTTGTCGACATGGCGTCCTTGGCAGGCTCGCGCGACACCGCGCACGACCTTCTCGCGACTGAAGGGCTCGGTGACGCCGCTGCGCTTGACGACGGACAGCACGGCGGCCTCGACCGTGGTGAATCGGCGACCGCACTCCGGACATGCCCGACGGCGGCGAATCGCGGCGCCCTCGTCGGCTTCACGCGAGTCGACGACCCTGGAGTCGGGGTGCCGGCAATACGGGCAATACATGTCGATTCCTTCGTCGCTGCCGTAGTGGCCGCGACGTCGCCGACGAAACGATGCCGTGTTCGAAGAATCGATCTCGCCCGGGGGCGAGGTCGTCCCGACGCGACCACACGGGGTGGTGTGACTGACAGATTCAGACAATACCCGCACGTGTGCTGCACTCCTGAAGTCCGGGTTGGTCGACACGGCACCGTCATCTCCCACCGGTGGCCGCACCCCTCGTCCAGGCCGGAGACGGTGCGTCGGTGGCAGCCGGTATCGAGCGGGCGGAGTCCGCTGCAACCTCGCTCGCGCGAAGGTGCGCAATGCACAGGATCGCAGTGACCGCGACCGCCGTGAACAACACCGTTGCGAGAACCTGCAGCAGTGGACGCCCGAGCCCGATGCGGATACCTGGCGGGCGAGCGCAGGATCTCCCGTACCCGCCCGGGTACTGATCACCGTGCGCCACCCACGGTGACGCTTCGGCCAGCGGAACCGCAATGGTTCCGGTCGGAGCGGCAATCCGGAATTCCGTCAACAGTACTGTGCCCATCGGATCCTCCGTGGCAGTCGGGGTCAGTAGCTTCGCCCACGCATTCGAACGAATGCCTGTTCGAAATTTCTACCATGACCACCGCAACCCTGTCGCCGGTTTGTTCGAAAGAATCTCGAACAGATGTTTGATATAAGGCTCGGATCCGGTTAGATTCGATAGATCACACACAACACATCAGAAACTCGACGCACGGAGGTCACGACATGACGGACGCCAACTCCGCGACCAGCCGGCCGAAGAAGCCGTCCGGCACCGACGGCACCGCGCTCACCGAGCGTCAACGCCGCGTCCTCGAGGTGATTCGCAACTCGGTCGCCGAGCGGGGCTACCCGCCCAGCATCCGCGAAATCGGAGACGCTGTGGGCCTCAACAGCACGTCCTCGGTCGCACACCAACTCCGCACTCTCGAGCGCAAAGGCATGCTGCGCCGCGACCCCAACCGCCCCCGCGCGGTCGACGTACGCGGATTCGACGACCCTCGAGTCGCGCCCGACGGCGACGGCGAGGTAATTCCGGCTCTCTCCTCCGACGACATCCCGTCGGCCGCACTCGTTCCCGTGGTGGGGCGAATCGCGGCGGGCGGACCGATCCTCGCCGAGGAGTCGATCGAAGCCGTCTTCCCTCTTCCTCGTGAGGTCGTGGGCCAGGGGTCGCTGTTCCTACTGAAGGTCGTCGGCGAATCGATGATCAACGCAGCGATCTGCGACGGCGACTGGGTCGTGGTCCGTCAGCAGAACGTGGCCGAGAGCGGCGATATCGTCGCAGCCATGCTCGACGGCGAGGCGACGGTCAAGACGTTCAAGCGGGTGAAGAACGACATCTGGCTCATGCCGCACAACCCGATGTTCGAGCCGATCCCGGGTAACGACGCCGTCGTGCTCGGCAAGGTTGTCACGGTCATCCGCAAGCTCTGACCTCGCACACCATATCGGCCACACATACACGTCCCCGACACGCAGAGGCCGGTGTGGCTCCATCTCAGTGGAGCCACACCGGCCTCGTGCAATGGGCGCGTCGGCAATCAGCAGCGCAGCGATCAGATATTCAGACCGCGGCCGATGACCTCCTTCATGATCTCGTTCGTACCGCCGTAGATCTTCTGGACCCGAGAATCGAGGTACGCCTTCGCAATCGGGTACTCACGCATGTAGCCGTAGCCGCCGTGCAGCTGGAGACAGCGATCGATGAGCTCGACCTGCTTGTCCGTGGTCCAGTACTTGGCCATCGCAGCCTCCTGAACGGTGAGGGCACCGGCATTGAGCAGTTCGATGCACTTGTCCACGAACACCCGAGCGAGCAGGGTCTCCGTGGACAGCTCAGCGAGCTCGAATCGGCTGTTCTGGAACTTCCCGATCGGCTTTCCGAACGCCTTGCGATCACGGCAGTACTGGATCGTGTCCTCGAGTACCCGCTCCATCGCGGCGGCCGCGACCACAGCGATCGAGAGCCGCTCCTGAGGCAAGTTCTGCATCAGATAGATGAAGCCGAGACCTTCCTCGCCGAGCAGGTTGGTGGCCGGGACGCGCACATCGGTGAAGTTGAGCTCGGCAGTGTCCTGCGCATCGAGCCCGATCTTGTCGAGATTGCGGCCGCGCTCGAAGCCCGGCATTCCGCGCTCGACGACGAGCAGGGAGAAGCCCTGCGCGCCCTTCTCCGGGTCGGTACAGGCGACAACGATCACCAGGTCGGCGTTGATCCCGTTGGTGATGAACGTCTTGGATCCGTTGAGGATCCAGTCGTCACCGTCGCGCACCGCGCGGGTCTTGATGCTTTGGAGGTCGCTGCCGGTGCCGGGCTCGGTCATCGCGATGGCAGTGATGATCTCGCCGGTGCAGAATCCGGGGAGCCACCGCTTCTTCTGCTCCTCGTTCGAGAGGTTGAGCAGGTACGGCGCCACCACATCGTTGTGCAGCATGAAACCGACGCCGCTGTATCCACCGCGGGTGGTCTCCTCCGTCAGGACCACGTTGTAGCGGAAGTCGTCGACACCTCCGCCCCCGAACTCCTCGGGTACCGCCATGCCGAGAAAGCCCTGCGCGCCGGCCTTCTTCCACACTTCGCGGTCGACGATCTTGTCCTTCTCCCACTGCTCATGGAATGGGGCCACCTCCTGTTCGAGGAACTTCCGGTACGACTCACGGAAAAGGTCGTGTTCGGGCTCGAAAAGGGTGCGTTCCATCTGTGCTCCTGCCAGTGATGACGTGGACACATTCACGGTATGCACACGAATGCACGGTGACGCTGACAGGAGCGAGCAGATTTTGTGACCGGGACAACCGCCATCTCAGCGGCGCAGATCGGCCAAACGACGCAGCAGCGGGTAGGCGACGAGGATTCCCGTCGAGCCCCATGCGATTCCGCCGAGCTCGATCGATCCGATCGACAGCGTCAGATCCCCGATACCTGCGACGAGCGCGGCCGCAACGACGGTGAGGTTCACCGGATCGGTGAAGTCGATCTTCGCGTCCATCCAGATCCGCACGCCCAGGAGACCGATCAACCCGTAGAGGACGAGCGTGGCCCCACCGAGGACACCGTCGGGCACCGTGAACACGAGTGCTCCGAACTTCGGGGAGAACGCCAGGACCACTGCGGTCAGCGCCGCGACCCAGTACGCAGCCGTCGAGTACACGCGGGTCGCCGCCATCACCCCGATGTTCTCGGCGTACGTGGTGGTACCGGATCCGCCGCCGCAACCCGCGAGTGTGGTGGCGAGCCCGTCGGCGAACAGTGCATCGCCCGCGACATCGTCGAGGTTGCGGCCCGTCATCGCGGCCACCGCCTTGACGTGGCCTACGTTCTCGGCGACCAGGACGATGACCACGGGCAGCGCCAGTAACACGACAGACAGTTCGAAGGTCGGCGCGCGCAGCTCCGGCAGGCCGAACCACGCCGCGGCTTTCAGTGCGTCGACCCGATCGGGCGCAAGCCCCCCGGTGACCCATGCGAAGACCCATCCGACGACCACGCCCACGAGAATGCCGAGCCTGCCGAGAAGACCGCGTCCCAGCACCGTGACCACGAGGATCGAGAAGAGGGTCACGGCACCGATCAGCGGTTGCGCCTCGAACGATCCGGCTGCGGTCGGTGCGAGATTGAGTCCGATCAGCGCGACCACCGCACCCGTGACGACCGGAGGCATCACGGCGTCGATCACGCGCGATCCGAGTGCCTTGACGATCAGACCGATGACGGCGAGCACGACGCCGGCCGCGACGATGCCGCCGAGCTGCGCGGCAGGACCGCTCCCGGCAGAAGCCGACAGGGGCGCGATGAACGCGAACGAGGATCCGAGATAGCTCGGTACGCGCCCTCGGGTGATGAGCAGGAACAGCACGGTGCCGATGCCCGAGAACAGCAACGTGGTGGTCACCGGGAATCCGGTGATGGTGGGCACCAGCAACGTGGCGCCGAACATGGCGATCACGTGTTGCATCCCGATGCCGACAGTGCGCGGCCACGACAGTCGCTCGTCGGGAGCGACGACCGCACCGGCGTTGATCTGCTTCCCGTCGCCGTGCAGTTCCCAACCGAATACCTTGTTGCGGCTCTGCGGCCGCACGCGTTCACTCACGACGGGAATCGTAGACCGCCGATGCTGCAGGCAGCATCGGCGGAGAAGTCGGCGCCGTGCGCTGTCCCTCGTCAGCCGAGGATGCTCGTTGCCGCAGCACGCGCCGCCACGGGATCATCGACCGCCAGGACTGCATGTGCGGCCTCCTGGCACTGCTGCACGGTGACCGACGACAGTCGCGCACCGACGGCGGCGACGGCCGATGCTGCACAGGACAGTGATGTCACACCCATTCCGGCGAGAACGCAGGCGAGCAGTGGATCGGCCGCGGCTTCTCCGCACACTCCCACCGGCTTTCCCGCGGCCGCGCCCGCTTCCGATGTGCGTGCGACCAGGGTCAGGACTGCCGGCTGCCAGGCATCGGTCAGCGCCGCCAATTGCGGCGACATTCGGTCTGCCGCCATTGTGTACTGCGCGAGGTCGTTCGTTCCGATCGACAGGAAGTCGACGTGAGCGAGCATCCTGTCTGCGAGCAGCGCCGCGGAGGGCACTTCGATCATCACTCCGGGCACCAGGTTCCTGGCTCGGACCTGCTCGGCGAACGCCGCGGCCTCCGCCACCGTGGCAATCATCGGTGCCATCACCCACGGTGTCGCACCGGTGCGCGCCGCGGCCGCGGCGACGGCATCGAGTTGTCTTTCGAGAATTCCGGGTGCAGCTGCAGCAATGCGGATACCGCGCATACCCAGGGCGGGGTTGTGTTCATCCGGATGGTCGGCGAACCGCAGCGGTTTGTCGGACCCCGCATCGAGGGTCCGGAGCACCACCTTCCGGCCCTGATAGGCGTCGAAGACCTCCGCGTAGATGTCGGTCTGCTCGTCGACCGTCGGTTCTGCGTCGCGATCGAGGAAGCACAATTCGGTGCGGAACAGGCCGATACCTTCGGCCTGGGTCGAGCGGGCGGCGCGTGCACCCGAACCGTCCTGGATGTTCGCGAGGATCGCGATCGGCTGTCCGTCGGATGTTGCTCCGGGGCCGGTCCACGCGTCCATGCGGGCACGGTCGGCGTGATCCCGCGCCACGGCCGCGTCGGCTTCGTCGCGGTCGGGTGCGACGACGATACGTCCGGTTGCGCCGTCGACCAGCACGGCGGTTCCGGGATCGATCCCGTCGAGTCCCGCTGCGGCGACGATGCATGGGATGCCGAGTTGGCGCGCGATGATAGCGGTGTGGCTGGTCGGTCCGCCGAGCGTCGTGACAATTCCGACGATGCGGGTGGGGTCGAGAGCGGCCGTGTCTGCGGGTGCGAGGTCATCGGCCAGAAGAATCGAGGGAACGTCGGGTAGTTCGATACCCGGTTCGGGGTCGCCGTTCAGTTCGGCAAGAACACGGTCGCGGATATCGAGCAGATCGGTGACCCGCTCCGCCTGCAGTCCACCGATCTTCTCGAAGAGCGTGACGAACTGTCCCGTTGCGCCGGCGGCGGCGGCCGGTGCATCGGATCCGGACCGGATCAGTGCGTCGGCGGCCGCGCGCCACGCGCGGTCCTCTGCGAGTACCGCGTTGGCCTGCAGCACTTCCGCGGCAGCCCCCGATGCATGCATGGCTCGTGCCCTCAATCGGTCCGCCACCACGGCAGCAGCGGTCTCGAACCGAGCGCACTCCGCTTCGCGCGCGGTATCCGGAACGATCTGTGTCGACGGAGCGATCTGCGGACGCGGCGCCGGACGGATGACCGGCCCATACCCGACCCCGGGCACCACCGGCGTTCCCTGCAGAACTGGAGCCTCGTTCATCATTCCTTCTCCTCACCACCGGGCAACTGTGATCCAGATTACTCATAGGTATTGACATGTCAACACATACGGGCGTAAAACAACATTATCCAACATTCATTCCAAGGGGTTCGGGTGTACGCAGAAGAACGCCAGCAGGCGATTGCGGATCTGGTCGCACGTCACGGACGCGTGTCCGTGACCGACGTCGCCGAACGCTACGACGTCACGGCGGAGACCGTGCGGCGCGACCTCGCGCTACTCGAGCGGCTCGGACACGTCCGGCGCGTCCACGGCGGAGCTGTTCCCGCCACGGCGCTCACGATGTCCGAGCCCGGCCTGGCCGAACGAGAGAACACCCGCGCGGGTCACAAAGACCGGATCGCAGCGGCAGCAGCGAACTTCCTACCCGGCGCGGGAGGCAGCATCATCCTCGATGCGGGCACCACCACGAGCAGAATCGCCGCCATCCTGCCGAGCGAGACCGACGTCACCGTCGCTACCAATTCGGTTCCTATCGCAGCGCGCCTGGCAGGTATCGGGTCGATACACCTGCACCTGATCGGCGGCCGTGTCCGCGGCACAACCCAGGCCGCTGTCGGGCCCGAGGCCCTCCGGTTCCTGGACATCCTCAATGTGGATGTGGCGTTCATCGGCACCAACGCCCTCACGATCGAGCACGGTCTGTCCACCCCGGATGCAGACGAAGCGGCCGTCAAGCGCGCGATGGTGCAGCGCGCCGATCGGGTGGTGGTGGTCGCGGATTCGTCGAAGATCGGACGGCGGCACCTGCTGAGCTTCGCACCGCTCGAGGCCGTCGATGTCCTGGTCACCGACACCGATCTGGCCGACACCGACCGAGAGCGCCTGACAGAACACGGTATCGAGGTGGTGACAGCATGATCGTCACCCTGACAGCCAATCCCAGCCTGGACCGCACTGTCGATCTGGACGGACCACTCGTGCGCGGCGCCGTGCACCGCGCAGGCGCGGCATCCGTCGATCCCGGCGGCAAGGGCATCAATGTCGCGCGGGTCCTGCATCGGACGGGTCACGACGTTCTGGCCGTGCTACCCGGCAACCCCCGGGACCCACTGCTCGCGGCCCTGGACGAACGCGGAATCCGGTATCACGCCGTACCCACGTCCGGGCACGCTCGCACCAATATCACCATCGCCGAATCCGACGGCACCACGACGAAACTCAACGAGCCCGGCGCCCCGTGTTCTGCTGCCACCCGAACGGAACTTCTCGCCGCAGTGGTCGCCAACGCCGCGGCCGACGGATGGGTGGTGCTGTCCGGCTCGCTTCCCCCCGGTGTTCCCGATGCGTTCTACGCCGATGTCGTGCGCGCACTCCGGCCCACCGGGTGTCGCGTGGCAGTCGACACGTCGGATTCTCCGTTGCTGGCGCTGGCAGCTGCCTTCCCGAATGCCGCACCCGACCTCATCAAACCGAACTCCGACGAGCTCGCGCAGCTCACAGGATCGGACGCGAAGACACTCGAGCACGATGCGGCGCTCGGCAACGTCGGGCCCGTCGCGAAGGCGGGACGGATGCTCCTCACACAGGGCGTAGGAGCAGTGCTGGCCACACTCGGGCGTGCCGGCGCCGTGTTGATCACGCCCGACGGAGCGTGGCGGGCCACTCCCCCACCGGTCGTCACACGAAGCACCGTCGGCGCGGGGGATTCGTCACTCGCCGGCTATCTCATCGCCGAGCGCGCAGGCGCCGCTCCGGCCGATCGACTTCGCTGCGCCGTGGCCTACGGCAGCGCCGCAGTCGCCCTACCCGGTACCCGCATTCCCGGACCCGATTCCGTCGAGCCCTCCGCGGTGTCGATCGAACCGATACCGGACGACCCGCTCCCATCGCACACCGCCCACTCCCCCCTCCCTAAGGACATGTGATGCCAGACATCGCTTCCCGCCCCGGCCCAGTTCCGGCGGTCATCACCTCGGAGCTCATCACGCTCGACTCCGACCTCGGTGTCGACAAGGACTCGGTGATCGCGGCGCTCGCGGGCAGACTGACGGACGCAGGTCGCGCTACGGACAGCGACGCCCTCACCACCGCCGTGCTCGAGCGCGAGGCCAAGTCGGCGACCGGGTTGCCCGGAGGGATCGCGATCCCCCACTGCCGCCACTCCGCGATCACCACCCCCTCGCTCGGATTCGCCCGGCTGTCACCGAAAGTCGACTTCGGCGCCCCCGACGGCCCTGCCGACCTGGTGTTCCTCATCGCAGCCCCCGAGGCCGCCGGCCAAGACCACATGAGGCTTCTCACCGCCCTGGCTCGCGCACTCGTCCGACCCGAATTCGTGGCGTCGCTTCGCGACGCGCCCACCACCGACGCGGTCGTCGCTCTCGTCGAGGGGGTTCTCCCTGCTCCCGCCGAGGCTGCTGCTCCCACGGAGAACACTGCTCCCGCCGAGACCGCACCGGCCGCCACCGCACAACCCGTCGCTGCGGATGCGGAACCCGACACGACCGCACCGTCCGAACACACGGTGGTCGCGGTCACCGCGTGCCCGACCGGAATCGCCCACACGTACATGGCAGCCGATGCGCTCACCGCCGCTGCCGATCGCGCCGGCGTCACCCTGCGGGTCGAGACGCAGGGTTCCAGTGGAAGCACACCGATTCCGCCGTCCGTCATCGCAGCCGCCGATGCCGTGATCTTCGCAACCGACGTCGGGGTCAAGGGCAAGGAACGGTTTGCAGGTAAACCGGTGATCGCCTCGGGTGTCAAGCGGGCGATCAACGAACCCGATGCGATGGTGGCCGAAGCCGTGCGTGCGGCGACCGACCCGACGGCCTCGCGCGTCGAAGCAGGTACGGCGCACACCACCGCGGACACCGATGCCGTAGAGCTCGGATGGGGCACACGGCTGCGGCAGATCCTGCTCACCGGCGTCAGCTACATGATTCCGTTCGTCGCGGCCGGCGGTCTGCTCATCGCTCTCGGGTTCCTGCTCGGCGGCTACGACATCTCCGAATCCGCCGCCACCATCGTCGTGGACAATTCGCTGACGAACCTGCCCGGCGGCGGGCTGGCAATGTACCTCGGCGCCGTGCTCTACCAGATCGGTTCGCTCGCTTTCTCGTTCCTCGTACCCGCACTTGCCGGGTACATCGCCTACGCCATTGCCGACCGACCCGGACTCGCCCCCGGATTCACAGCGGGCGCGGTCGCGGTGTTCGTCGGGGCCGGGTTCATCGGCGGTCTGGTCGGCGGCATCATCGCCGGCTTCGCGGCACTGTGGGTCGGTCGCATCCCCTTGCCCACCTGGGCGCGTGGCCTGATGCCTGTGGTGATCATTCCTCTACTCGCGAGTCTGATCGTCGGTGCCGCGATGTTCCTCGTGCTCGGCCGACCGCTCGCCGCGATCACCACCGGACTGACGGACTGGCTCAACGGCCTGTCCGGCGGTTCCGCCGTCGCACTCGGCGTCATTCTCGGCCTCATGATGTGCTTCGACCTCGGAGGGCCTGTCAACAAGGCCGCATACGCATTCGCCGTGGCAGGCCTCGATGTGAGCAACCACGCCTCATTGCAGATCATGGCAGCCGTGATGGCGGCCGGCATGGTGCCGCCGCTTGCGATGGCACTGTCGTCACTCGTGCGTCCACGTCTCTACAGCACCGCAGAACGCGAGAACGGCAAGGCAGCATGGCTGCTCGGTGCGTCGTTCATCTCCGAAGGCGCGATTCCCTTCGCGGCGGCCGACCCGTTCCGGGTGATCCCGTCGATGATGGTCGGCGGCGCTGTCACCGGAGGAATCATCATGGCCACCGACGTGACGTTGAGCGCACCGCACGGCGGCGTCTTCGTGATCTTTGCGATGGACCGCGTGGTGTGGTTCTTCATCGCGCTCGCCGTGGGAACCGTGCTCGCTGCGCTCTGCGTCACCCTTGCCAAGGCGTTCACCCGTCCCGATTCCAGCCCCACGACAACGGCGACCGGAACACAACCGACCATCGCCGGATCCTGATTCACCCACCAACAGAAGGAGTTCTGATGCCCGTCAACACCGTCGAGGTCGGGTCGTCCATCGGCCTGCACGCGCGTCCCGCCGGGATCATCGCCGAAGCTGTCGTCGCCGCGGGAGTGCCGGTCACGCTGTCGGTCGACGGAGGCGAACCCGTCGATGCGGGTTCTGCATTGATGATCATGACGCTCGGAGCCTCACAGGGAGTCGCGGTCACCGTCAGTTGCGACGACGAAAATGTTCTCTCGCAGGTCAGTGACCTCATCGCGGCCGATCTCGACGCCTGAGTCGGCGCGACGGCGGTGGTCCGTGTGGCGCGTCTCAGGTACGCCGGATCCGCCACCACAGAGCCACCGCCGCAGCCGCCACCACGACCGTTCCTACCGCGAGCGCGACCGGTCCGGCCTCGAACGATCCCGGAGTCAACTCTGCGTCCGCTCCGGACTCCGCCGCGAAGTGGTCGGTCACTCCCTTCCACATCCGGATCGGGGGGCGCTCGCCGGTGACCGTGCCACCCTGGACGGTCGCCTCTGAACCGGTCAGCAGGTCGCCGGATTCGGTGAATGCCACCGCCTCCCCCTGCGGTTCGTCCGGAACCGGCACGCGGAGCACGGGCCCCCTATCCAACGCGCTCGCGATATCTGCATCGGGTGCATGGAACAGAAAGACATCGGTGTAGGTGCGCACCGCCGCGACCGTCCCGTCGGCACTGACCGCACCGCCGGTGATCAACGTCGACGATGCCCCGGGAAGCGGACCGCCGGGGGTATCGGTAGGTCCTAAGGAAAGGGAACCGACCTTCTCCAGCGGTACCGGGCCCGGTGTCTCCAATTGCTCGACCGTGCGACCGCGCGCCGGCCGGTAGATGCCACTCGCACCGAACAGCGACTTGGTGATGATCAACGGTTCACCGCTCGCAGACACCAGTACGGCCTCCGCATCGCGCGGGCCGTCCGGGTAGCTCAGACGGTGCAGGTCGCCCGCTCCGCTGTCCGGATCGAGTGAGATCAGCGCCACTGTCTGTCGGGCCGAGGTGTTGTCGCCGATGTCCGCGAGCCACAGCCTGCCGTCGGGACCGGCCGCGAGATCCTCGATGTCGTAGGGATCTACGGGTACCGGGAGCCGTTGAACGACTCCGCACTCCGCGTCCAGTTCGACCACCGACTCGTCGACACCCGCGTCGGGTGTCGCGAACAACCGCCCGCCGACCTGGACGAGACCCGACAGTTCGTCGAGGGCCGGATCGTCCGGTGTGCACAGGGCTTCCGACGGAAAGTCCGCGACCGGGACTTCTGCGGTATCCGCCGCGGCGTGCTGCGCACTCGGTACGGCGACCGCGAGCGCGACGGCACCGACGGCACGCAGCGAACGCATCAGGCGGCGTACTCGTCCAACGCGGAGGCGAGTGCCCGCGGAACCTTGGCGTGCACACGCGTGCCGTCCGCCTCGTGCGCGGACTGGAGGATCTGCCCGTCCGAATGGATCCGAGAAAGCAGATCTCCTCGGGTGTACGGCACGAGGACCTTGATCTCCACGTCCGGGTCCTCGAGCAGGCGCCCGAGCCGTTCGTGGAGCTCCTCGATGCCCTCACCGGTGTGCGCCGACACGAACACCGAGTCGGTCAGGAGCCCGCGCAGCTGGGTCAGAGTGACCGGGTCGGCCGCATCGATCTTGTTGACGACCATCAATTCGGGTGGCGGGGGGCCGTCGGACTCGCGCAGAACATCGGTCAGGACCTCGCGGACCGCCTTGATCTGCTCGGTCGGCAGAGGATCGGATCCGTCGACCACGTGCAACAGCACGTCGGCGTCGGCCACCTCTTCGAGCGTGGACCGGAATGCCTCCACCAGCTGAGTGGGCAGGTGACGCACGAATCCGACCGTGTCGGTCAGGACGAATTCCCGGCCGTCGGGCAATGTCGCGCGCCGTGTCGTGGGATCCAGCGTGGCGAACAGCGCGTTCTCCACCAGGACACCCGAACCGGTGAGCAGGTTGAGCAGGCTCGACTTGCCTGCGTTGGTGTAGCCGACGATCGCGACGGACGGGATCCTGTTGCGCAGGCGGCGGGTCCGCTTCGTGTCGCGGGCGGCTTTCATCCCCTTGATCTCGCGGCGCAGCTTCGCCATCCGTTCCCGGATACGGCGCCGGTCGGTTTCGATCTTGGTTTCACCGGGACCGCGGAGACCCACGCCACCGTTGCTCCCGGCACGACCGCCCGCCTGACGCGACATCGACTCGCCCCAGCCTCGCAGTCGCGGCAGCATGTACTCCATCTGCGCGAGCGAGACCTGGGCCTTACCCTCACGTGATGTCGCGTGCTGGGCGAAGATGTCGAGGATGAGCGCCGTCCGGTCGATGACCTTGACCTTGACGACCTTCTCCAGGGCGGTGAGCTGTGCGGGAGTGAGTTCACCGTCACAGATCACCGTGTCGGCGCCGGTGGCGAGCACGACCTCGCGCAGCTCCTCTGCCTTGCCCGAACCGATGTAGGTGGCGGCGTCCGGTTTGTCGCGACGCTGCACCATCCCTTCGAGCACTTCGGAGCCGGCGGTTTCGGCAAGTGCTGCAAGTTCGGCGAGGCTCGCGTCGGCCTGGGCGGCGCTACCGCCCGTCCATACACCGACCAGCACGACCCTTTCGAGCCGGAGCTGCCGGTATTCGACCTCGGTGACGTCTTCGAGTTCGGTGGACAGACCCGCCACGCGCCGTAGCGCGCTGCGGTCTTCGAGCTGCATCTCGCCCACCGACGGATCGTCGTGAGCCCAGCCATCCGGACCGTCGTACCCGGTGCGATCGGTGTCGTCTGTCGTGTTGCGAGTGCGCGATGTGTTCGTCATACAACTTCCATCGTCCCACGAAGCCCGATTCGGTGCATTCGAGTTTTTTCGGACGTTCCCACATGGTGCGTGCTCATGCGAGCGCCGACCACCAGTCGTCGCTGATCGTGCCCTGCGCGACCAGCACCGACGGCCCCCTCAACCATGCGTGCTCGTCCTCGATCCGCACCTCGACGGTGCCCCCGGGAATCCGTACTCGCACGACACCGCCGGAGGCGCCGTCGTACCTCAGGGCTGCTGCGGCAGCCGCGACCGTGCCGGTGCCGCACGAGCGGGTCTCGCCGACCCCGCGCTCGTGCACACGCATGTCGACGGCACCCGACTCGATCGGGGTCAGAAATTCGATATTGACACCCTGCGGGAAGAACCCGGGATCGTATCCGGGCGAGGTGAGGTCGAGGGCGGCGAGGCTCTCGCGGGTCAGATGCGGATCGACGCAGGCCAGGTGCGGGTTGCCGACGTCGATCCCGATTCCGGCGTAGACACGGCCGTCCAGGGTGGCGGACGACTCGCCCAGTTGCCCGACGAGGCCCATCTCCACGGTGACCTCGCCCGCGACCGGTCCGGTCGAGTGGACCCGCACCGGCTTACCCCCGGCCCTCGACCCGACGACGAAGCTCTCCCGGTTCTCGAGTCCCCGGGCCGTGAGATAGTGCGCGAACACCCGTACCCCGTTACCGCACATCTCGGCGATCGATCCGTCGGCGTTGCGGTAGTCCATGAACCAGTCGTCGGCGCTCGCACCCTCCGGAGCCGCGTCGAGCAGACCGGATTCCACCAGCGCTCCGGTACGCGCGACACGCAGCACACCATCGGCTCCGAGTCCGCGACGTCGATCGCACAGTGCTGTGATCCGATCGGGTGTGAGAGTCAGCCGGGCATCGGGATCCGGGAGGATGACAAAATCGTTCTCGGTGCCGTGGCCTTTGCTGAACTCCATGCCGTCAACCTTAGCGAGGGCGCCGCTCTCCGTCGGTGCAGGACTCGACGACCCGCAGCGCTTCTGCGGTCAGGTTCCGGTCGGCTCCGTCGAGCCAGTGGATCCGGTGGTCGCGGCGGAACCACGACCGCTGCCGCCGGACGTACCGCCTGGTTCCGATGAACGTTCGTTCGCGGGCGTCGTCGAGGTCGTACTCGCCCTCCAGATACGCGAGGACCTGTGCGTATCCGATCGCGCGGGGCGCCGTCACGCCCTCGCGCAGTCCGCGGTCGACCAGTGCGTGCACCTCGTCGACGAGTCCGAGTTCGAACATGAGATCGGTGCGCTTCGCGATGCGCTCGTCGAGGGCCGTCGTGTCGCGGTCGACGCCGAGGATGGTCGTGCCCCATCGTGGGTCGCCGACGGTCGGTTGCGACGCCGCGAACGGAAGACCGGTCAGTTCGACGACTTCCAGCGCGCGGACGATGCGTCGCCCGTCGGTCGGCAGGATCGTCTCGGCCGCCGCGGGGTCGGCCCTGCGTAGCGCTTCGTGCACAGCGGCCAGTCCCCCGTCCGCGAGAACGGCTTCCCATTTCGCGCGGACCTCGGGGTCGGTCGCGGGAAACTGCCACTCATCGAGCAGGGACTGCACGTACATCATCGACCCACCGACGACGATCGGCACCCTGCCACTCGCGAGGATGCGTTCGACGTCGGCGGTGGCAGCCTCCTGGTAGCGCGCGACGGTCGCGGTCTCCGTTACATCGAGAACATCCAACTGGTGATGCGGGATGCCGCGCCGCTCGTCGATCGGCAGTTTCGCGGTGCCGATGTTCATGTCGCGGTACTGCTGCATCGCGTCGATGTTGACGATCTCGCCGTCGAATGCTTCCGCGAGGTCCAGACCGAGATCCGACTTTCCGGTGGCGGTCGGGCCCACCACAGCGATCGGGCGGGGGTGTCCCGGCGTGCTCACGGGCGCCAGAACCCCACGTGATATCCCACACCGTACGGTGCAGCGCTGTACTCGATCGTCGCTTCGGACGGGGGCTCGGTGAACGCCCCGGCGAGGACCTGCCACGCGGCGCGTCCCCCGAGTGCGATCTCCTCGCACACTCTGCCCTCGAGAGCGGCCAGACCGTGCGGATCTCCTGCGGCGAGGGCTGCGCCCAGACTCTCCTCGACCGCGGCGGACCTCTCGTCGAATGCGCCGGGTGCCTTCGCTGTCAGTGTTGCGGCGCCGTCCGCGACGACGAGCAACCCGCGTCGCGTCGCGTCGGCGTCGAGGCGTGCTCGAAGCGTCTTCCCCAACTGCGCGCACTCGGCCGGATCCGTGTCGTGAGCGAGGACATGCACGTCGGCACGTACTCCGGTCGCTGTGCGCTCGCGAAGCCATCCGGCGATCAGTGCGGTGAGCGGCAGCCGCACGTCGGGTGTTCCGGTGGCAGCATCCCCTGCCGGTGCGAGGGCAACCCGGACATCGGCACCGAATCCGCGAAAGGTGCCGATGGCGTCGGACGGGACGTCCGCCGCTTCTGCTCCCGTGCCCACGACGATCCATTCGTCGGCGTCACCGATCCGGCGCGCCGCGTCGAGTACAGCGTGTCGTAGGTCGTCGGTCTCGGAAGCCGCGAGTCCGACCAATTCGGGCACGAGAAGAGGCGGGGAAGGCACGAACACCGCAGCGATCAACACATCGGCCACGGTAGTCGACCGGACCCGGAGCCCCGCAGCCGCGCGACCTGTTTCAATAGGGGGCGGACGTGATCACGGATGCCCGTGACCGGACCTGCGGTAAGCGATGCGATCAGGCAGCCGTGCCGCGCGGCAGAGATGAGGTAGCGATGACCGACCCGAACGCACAGGACCCGACACCCCAGCAGGTGTCCGGCACACCGCCGCGTCCGGCTCCCCCGAAGCCCGGAGCCCCGCGTCCGGGAGCGCCGAAACCCGCACCGGCCGAGCATGTGGCCGACGCGGAGCATGCCGATTCGGAGCACGCCCAGCCCAAGCCGCATCCGGTCCCGGGTCAGACGCATCCGCACGCTCCCGCAGTTCCGGCGAGCGATCCGAGCAAGTTCGGGCGAGTCGACGACGACGGCACCGCATGGGTTCTGACCGCCGACGGTGAGCGGTGCATCGGTTCGTGGCAGGCAGGCAACGCCGCCGAGGGCCTCGAGCACTTCGGTCGGCGCTACGACGATCTCGCTACCGAGGTCGCGCTGTTGGAGACGCGTCTTGCGTCGGGCTCCGGTGATGCCAAGAAGACCCGTGTGGCGGCCGAGGCGCTCATCGAGTCGTTGCCGACTGTCGCGGTGATCGGTGACCTGGACGCTCTCGCGACACGATTGGCAGGGGTGATCGAGGAGTCCGAGAAGGCCGCGGTCGCCCAGAAACAGGAGAAGGAACAGCACCGCGCGGAGGCCACCGCCCGCAAGGAAGCGCTCGCGGCCGAAGCCGAGGAGATCGGCGCCGACTCGACGCATTGGAAGGCCGCGGGCGACCGCCTGCGCGAGATCCTCGATGAGTGGAAGTCGATCCGCGGTGTAGACCGCAAGACCGACGATGTGCTGTGGCGCCGGTATTCGAAGGCGCGAGAGGCCTTCAACCGTCGCCGCGGAGCTCACTTCGCCGAGCTCGATCGTGAACGGGCCTCGTCGAAGACCAAGAAGGAAGAACTCGTCGTGCGCGCCGAGGCGCTGCAGGGTTCGACGGACTGGGGCGCAACCGCCGCAGCCTTCCGGGATCTACTTGCCGAGTGGAAGGCGTCGGGACGCGCCCCACGCGAAGCCGACGACCAACTGTGGAAGCGGTTCAAGGGCGCGCAGGACGTCTTCTTCGCCGCGCGCAATGCCGCGTCCGCCGAACGCGACGCCGAGTTCGAGGACAATGCCCGCGCGAAGGAGGCTCTGCTCGAGTCGGCGGCGACCATCGATCCGGCGGCGGGCCTGGAGGCGGCTCGTACCCGACTGCGCGAACTGCAGGAGCGGTGGGAGGCGATCGGCAAGGTTCCGCGCGACCGGATGCAGGATCTCGAGGGCCGCTTGCGCGCGATCGAGAAGCGCGTCCGCGAAGCGTCCGACACCGAGTGGCGGCGTACCGATCCGGAAGCGCTGGCCCGTGCCGCGCAGTTCCGCGAACGAGTCCAGCAGTTCGAGGAGCAGGCGGAGAAGGCCCGGGCGAAGGGCCGCACCAAGGATGCCGATGCGGCGCTCGCGCAGGCCGCACAGTGGCGGGAGTGGGCGGAAGCCGCGGAAGGCGCCGTCGGCGAACGCTGACCACGTCCTCACACCAGAGCGAGCCCCGTTCGTGCCGGCAGGAAGCCGGGGCGAACGGGGCTCGTCTCGTCTGTGAGTGGCCTACTTCAGGTGTCCGCCGAACATTCCCCGACGGTCGTCCTCTTCGGCGACACGCCGCAGCTCGGCCTCGGCCTCGAGCTGCGCGGAGGTGCGGGACCAGGCCACCTTGACCCAGTGGAAGGTCAGGACCATCACGGCGAGCCAGCCGATGAACACGCCGATTCCGGGTCCGGACGCGCCGGAATCGACCGGGAGTGTCTGACGAGACCACACCGTGAGCAACCCGAAGATGATCGACACCGCGGAGCCGGCTGCCGCGGCCCATGCGAGGAACCATTTGCGGGTCACGAGCGCGAGGATCGAGGCGACCGCTCCGAAGACGAGAGTGAGCCACAGGAAGATGCGGGACGGAAGCGCGATCGACTCTGCCGCCGCGTCGGAGGCGAACGAGAGTACCTCCCATCCGTTGGCGGCGCCGGCGTGCGGGAGGCTGAACGAGCCGAGCAGTACGAGCACCGCAACCGCGACGAACATCGCTCGGGCGCCGGGATCGATCTCATTCGCGATCCTGCGTTCGGCCGCTTCCAGATCGGCGCGGGCCTCCCTGAGCCCGTGGTCGCTCATCCGGCCACTGTTGTCACCCGTGGTCATGCGTTGCATCCCATCTGTGTCGGTAGGGGTTCGGGGGCACCGATACTCGGCAGGCCGAGTCCCACGCCGATCGGTTTCGTCTTGGGCAGGCGCCCCTGTTCGAAGTGGTCGCCGGCGCGTGTGCGGCGGTGGGTGAGGATCGGGGTGTCGGCGACGAGATGGTGCGGTGCTGCGGCGCTGACGACGATCGTGACGATATCGCCGGGCCGGACCGCGGTGTCGATGTTCCCTTCCGGCCGGAAGTGCACGAGTCGCCCGTCGCGTGCGCGACCGCTCATCCGGGCGGTTGCCGCGTTCTTGCGCCCTTCACCCGCCGCGACGAGGAGTTCGACCTCGGTGCCTACGAGTGTGCGGTTCTCCTCCAGGGTGATGCGCTCCTGCAGCGCGATCAACCGCTCATACCGCTCTTGGACGACTGCCTTCGGGAGCTGTTCTTCCATGTCTGCGGCGGGTGTGCCGGGGCGCTTGGAGTACTGGAAGGTGTAGGCACTGGTGAAGCGTGCCTTCTCGACGACGTCGAGGGTGTCCTGGAAGTCTTCCTCGGTTTCACCGGGGAATCCGACGATGATGTCGGTGGTGATGGCCGCGTGCGGCATGACCGCACGGACACGCTCGATGATGCCGAGGAACTTCTCCTTGCGGTACGACCGGCGCATTGCGCGCAGGACCCTGTCGCTGCCGGACTGCAGCGGCATGTGTAACTGGGGGCAGACGTTGGGCGTCGACGCCATTGCTTCGATGACGTCGTCGGTGAACTCGGCGGGGTGCGGCGAAGTGAACCGCACACGTTCGAGACCGTCGATGTCGCCGCACGCACGGAGCAACGACGCGAACGCGCCGCGGTCGCGGGGTTGCTCGGGGTCGGCGAAGGAACGCCCGTACGAGTTGACGTTCTGTCCGAGCAAGGTCACTTCGAGAACGCCCTCGTCGACGAGGGCCTGCACCTCGGCGAGAATGTCGCCGGGACGCCGGTCGACTTCCTTGCCGCGCAGTGCGGGGACGATGCAGAAGGTGCACGTGTTGTTGCAGCCGACGGAGATCGACACCCATCCTGCGTAGGGCGACTCGCGCTTCGCCGGGAGCGTCGAGGGGAACGCTTCGAGCGAGTCGAGGATCTCGACTTCGGCCTTCCGGTTGTGGCGTGCGCGGTCGAGGAGCGCCGGGAGATTTCCGATGTTGTGGGTACCGAACACCACATCGACCCACGGTGCCTTCTTCACGACGGTGGCGCGGTCTTTCTGCGCGAGACAACCTCCGACTGCGATCTGCATGTTCGGGTTCTCGTCCTTGACCGGCCGGAGATGGCTCAGGTTGCCGTACAGCTTGTTGTCGGCGTTTTCACGAACCGCGCAGGTGTTGAAGACCACCAGGTCGGGCGACGCGCCGAGCTCGGCGCGAATGAATCCGGCGTCTTCCAACAGGCCGGACAAACGCTCCGAATCGTGCACGTTCATCTGGCAGCCGTAGGTGCGGACCTCGTAGGTCCGGGCACCTGTGTTCGGGGCAACATCGTCGATCAATGACACATCTCAGGGTAGCTCACGAGAATAACCGACCGTGCCGGCGGTGACCGGGTGCGCCACGCCACTTCGATGCCCGGACAGAGACGTTCTGGTCTCGCGACCCCGACGCTGTAAAAGTTGTATGTCGATGGGACGAAATGTGGAGGTTCCGGACAGTGACCGCATAGGGTCTTGATCATGACACCAGCGGAAGCGGGTTCGGCTCAGCCTTCGGGGGAATCGGGGCCTTCGGGGGAATCGGGCAGCACAACCCCGATGATCACGATGACGAACGTCAATAAACACTTCGGTGCTCTGCATGTCCTCCAGGACATCGACATCGAGGTTCCGTCCGGCCAGGTGGTCATCGTGGTGGGCCCGTCGGGATCAGGGAAGTCCACGCTGTGCCGGACGATCAATCGGCTCGAACCGATCGACTCCGGCGAGATCAGGGTCGACGGTAAGGCCCTCCCGGCCGAAGGCAAGGCTTTGGCGGCGCTGCGCGCCGATGTCGGCATGGTGTTCCAATCGTTCAATCTCTTCGCGCACAAGACCATCCTCGAGAACGTGATGCTGGGACCACTCAAGGTCCGCAAGCAGAAGAAGGACGTGGCACAGGAGAACGCCCTGAGGTTGCTCGACCGCGTAGGAATCGCAAATCAGGCCGACAAATACCCCGCACAACTCTCCGGCGGTCAGCAGCAACGTGTCGCGATCGCCCGCGCGCTGGCCATGGACCCGAAGGTGATGCTGTTCGACGAGCCCACCTCCGCGCTCGACCCGGAGATGGTCCAGGAGGTTCTCGACGTGATGACCTCGCTCGCCAAGGAAGGCATGACGATGGTCGTCGTCACGCACGAGATGGGCTTCGCCCGCAAGGCCGGCGACCGCGTCTTGTTCATGGCCGACGGCCGCATCGTCGAGGACACCGATCCCACCGAGTTCTTCACCGCTCCCAAATCCGATCGAGCCAAGGATTTCCTCGGCAAGATCCTCAGCCACTGAGCGCCACGGCACACCTGAGCACCACGGCACGACAGCCCGCACCGCACACCACAACCGGAGGTTCTCGATGAAAATGTCCCGTTCGATCCGCGTCGGCATCGGCGTCATTGCCGTTGCTCTCGCTGCCACGGCGTGTGGTGGCGACGAAACCCGCAGTGTCACGAGCTCGGCGGAAAACGGCAACCTCGTGGTCGGAA
This sequence comes from Rhodococcus sp. NPDC060086, assembly GCF_042730275.1. Classification (NCBI taxonomy): domain Bacteria; kingdom Bacillati; phylum Actinomycetota; class Actinomycetes; order Mycobacteriales; family Nocardiaceae; genus Rhodococcus; species Rhodococcus sp. NPDC060086. Next base: position 10,367 of record NZ_JBHWWZ010000022.1, on the reverse strand, counting down.
TCAAATTCGATCAGCCCGGGCTCGGCCTCCGCAACCCCGACGGCACGTTCAGTGGATTCGATGTCGAGGTCGCGAAGTACGTGGCCGGGCAGCTCGGAGTCTCCGAGGAGAACATCGAGTTCAAGGAGTCTCCGTCGGCTCAGCGCGAGACGCTGATCCAGAACGGCGAGGTCGACTACATCGTCGCGACCTACTCGATCACCGACGCCCGCAAGGAGAAGGTCGACTTCGCCGGACCGTATTTCATCGCCGGCCAGTCGCTGCTGGTGCGCGCCGACGAGGCCGAGATCACCGGCCCGGAGTCGCTCAGCGGCGGCAAGCGTCTGTGCTCGGTGACAGGGTCCACCCCGGCTCAGAACGTCAAGGACACCTACGCGCAGGACGTGCAGTTGCAGGAGTTCGACACCTACTCCGCATGTGTCGAAGCCTTGCGCAACGGAGCGGTCGATGCGGTGACCACCGACGACATCATCCTCGCGGGCTACGCAGCGCAGAGCCCCGGCGACTTCAAGGTGGTCGGTGAGCCGTTCACCGAGGAGCTGTACGGCATCGGGCTGGCCCAGGGCGACGAAGCTTCGCGGACCGCCATCAACGATGCAATCGAGGAAATGATCGACAGCGGAGCATGGGCGCAGGCCTTCGAGGCAACTGTCGGTGCGTCGGGCTACCCGCTTCCTGAGCCGCCGACCGTCGATCGGTACTGATCCGACGCCGCATCGCGAGGTGCGTCCGGCCGGTTCGTGACGAGATCACGGACCGGCCGCCTCACCCCCATACTCTCCTGTCCCCTCGATCCCGGAGTTGACCTGTGGATCTGCTGAGCAAGTACGGCAGTCAGCTACTCGAAGCATTCTGGACGACAATCCAGCTGACGGTGTTGTCCGCGATCGGGTCGCTGATACTCGGAACGATCCTCGCCGCGATGCGTGTGTCACCGATTCCAGTTGCCCGGGCCGTCGGCACGGCGTACGTGACGATCTTCCGTAACACACCACTGACCCTGATCATCATCTTCTGCCTGTTCGGGCTGTCGCAGACCCTCCAGATCCATCTGGCTCCGCAGTCGTCGCCGACATTCTTGGTGGACAACAATTTCCGCCTCGCGGTTCTCGGTTTGACCGTCTACACCGCCGCATTCGTGTGTGAGTCGCTACGCTCCGGCATCAATACCGTCCACCTCGGGCAGTCCGAGGCCGGCCGGTCGCTCGGGCTGACATTCGGCCAGAATCTCGGGTTCATCGTGCTGCCGCAGGCATTCCGCGCGGTCATTGCACCGCTCGGTTCCGTGCTCATCGCCCTCACCAAGAATTCGACCATCGCGTCGGTGATCGGTGTGGCCGAGGCGTCGCTGCTGATGAAGACCATGATCGAGAACGAGGCGGCCATCTTCGTCATCGGCGGAATCTTCGCCTTGGGCTTCGTGATCCTGACCCTCCCGACCGGCCTGCTGTTCGGCTGGCTCAGCAAGCGATTCGAGGTGGCCCGATGAGTTCGGAAGGCACTGTTCTCTACGATGCTCCCGGCCCCAAGGCACGTGCGCTGTACCGCGTGCTGTCCGTCGTCGTCGCTGTCGTTCTCGTGGTCATCGCGTACGTCGTGTATCGCGCGCTGGCTGATCAGGGCCAGCTCACTGCAGAGAAGTGGGAGCCGTTTCTCGAGTCGTCGAGTTGGACGACCTATCTGATCCCCGGCATCAGAGGCACGCTCATCGCCGCTGCCCTGTCGATCGTGCTGGCGTTGATCCTGGGCGCGGTCCTGGGCATCGGCCGCATGTCCGAACACCGCTCCATCCGGATGGTGTCCGGGTTCATCGTCGAACTGTTCCGCGCGATCCCCGTGCTGATCCTGATGATCTTCGCGTACCAGGTGTTCGCCGAGTATCGGCTGTTCAAGTCCGACTACCTTGCGCTCGCCGCGGTGGTGACCGGTCTGACTCTCTACAACGGATCGGTGATCGCCGAGATCGTGCGCGCAGGCATCAACTCGCTCCCCAAGGGGCAGACCGAAGCGGCCTCGGCCATCGGCCTGCGCAAGGGCCAGACCATGCGTCTGATCCTGCTGCCCCAGGCTGTGACGGTGATGTTGCCGGCGATCGTCTCGCAGATGGTGATCGCGCTCAAGGACTCCGCACTCGGCTACCTCATCGGTTACGTCGAAGTGGTGCGGTCGGGACAGCAACTCGGCGCCTACTTCCAGAACTACCTGCCTTCCTTGCTCGTGGTGGCCGCGATCATGATCATCCTGAACAGCGCCCTGACCCGCTTCGCGACGTGGCTGGAGAAGCGGTTGCGGTCAAGTCGACGCAGGGGCGATGCCGGCGGCGGTGTACCCGATGCACCGGTCCCCGTGGCCGCCGTACCGGGGATGGACATCACCGGGCCTCGGTGAGACCCGAGGCGAGATTCGTCCGTCTGCGGGTTCAGTCCGAGATGTCGTTCGCGTCGGCCACGAACGCCCCCAGTTCGTCGCGGACGACGTCGAAAGCCATACTCTGCGCGTAGCCGCGCCGGGCAAGCATCCCGACGAGGCGTCGTACCAGCTTGTCTCGTTCGGCTGCTCTCTCGCGTCGATCACCCTCGGTGGGCAACGGCGCCTGGGTTCGCAACTTCTTTCGCACCAACTCGACGGCGCGTTCCCGTTCGGACGTACTGTCGATCGTGTCGAGGGCATCGGCCGCATCCTGCTGGTCGATGCCCTTACGGCGCAGCTCAAGCGCGATCGCACGCTTGCCTTTCCCCGAGTACAGGTGCCGCGAACGCACCCACTGCTGAGCGAAGTCCGCGTCGTCGATCAACCCGACCTCGGTGAGGCGGTCAAGGGTGCGCTCGGCAATCTCGGCCGTAAAGCCCTTCTGCTCGAGTTTGGTGGCGAGTTCGGCGCGGCTCCGGGCCCTATCGGTGAGGAGCCTCAGACACACATCCTTGGCCTGCGCTTCGGTACCACCGGCCGGTTCGGGGCGGGCCCGACGCCGACGACCACCGGGTGCCGTGGCCGCGTCGTTCTCGGATGGTCCGACATCTTCGGGATCGTCCATGATGAGAACCCTAGACGCGGCCACCGACCGATTCCGCCGGTGTCCCGAGCCAGGCGGCGATGTCCGCGCGCACGAGTTCGGCGAGATCTGAATAGCCCTGCGCGGACGGATGCGCACCATCGCGCTGCGCTGCTTCCCTCATCCACGACGTCGCGCCGGCAAGGTGCGAGAACGTGTGGAGGTAGGGCACCGTGAGGCCCTGACACAGCGCAGCCAGCCGCTCGTCGAGCGCCGCTGTGCGGGTGTTCTGCTGCTCGTCTGCTATCGGCGGCGGCCCGACAACCAGCGTGGGCCACCCGTGGGACGCAGCATCCTCGAGGATCGCGGCGAGAGTGGATTCGGTCTCCGCGGGCTCGACGCGAAGTGAGCCGTCCTGCAGAGTCGTGTCGTTCACACCGAACGACATGATTACCCGGTTGTCGCACTCGCGGGGAAACCGGGCGAGCGCTTCGCTCTGCCAACGCGCCCGCACATCGGAGGACGTGTCGCGCCTGATCCCGAGGTTGTAGACCGTGAGGTCGATGGGCAACTCGCCGAGCGCATGCTCGGTAACTCGACCCACCCATCCGCGATGCGCGGGGTCTCCGACACCTGCGACGAAGGAATCACCGAAGACACACAACCGTAGGGGACGCACTGTCATCCCACAGATGCTGCCACACGACCCGGCCGGGCTCTCAGTCGTCGCAGCTGCCCGGCCACACTTCATGTCGGATACGAACGGAGGCACAGACCGTGCAGTCCGTGCCTCCGTCGATGTTCGAGTCTTCGACTAGAAGTCGACTTCCGCGTCGGCTTCGGGATCGGTCTGGACTGCACCGATACCGAGCTTCTCCTTGATTTTCTTCTCGACCTCGTCGCGGATGTCGGTGTTCTCGAGCAGGAACTTACGGGCGTTCTCCTTGCCCTGACCGAGCTGATCACCTTCGTATGTGTACCAGGAACCGGACTTACGGATGAAGCCCTGATCGACGCCCACGTCGATCAGCGAGCCTTCCTTGCTGATGCCCTGCCCGTACAGGATGTCGAATTCTGCCTGCTTGAACGGTGGGGCAACCTTGTTCTTGACGACTTTGACGCGGGTGCGGTTGCCTACAGCGTCGCCGCCGTCCTTGAGCGTCTCGATGCGCCGGACGTCCAGTCGCACGGAGGCGTAGAACTTCAAAGCCTTTCCGCCCGTGGTCGTTTCAGGAGAGCCGAACATGACTCCGATCTTTTCACGCAGCTGGTTGATGAAGATCGCGGTGGTGCCGGAGTTGCTGAGCGCACCCGTCATCTTACGCAGCGCCTGGCTCATCAAACGGGCCTGCAGGCCGACGTGACTGTCGCCCATCTCGCCCTCGATCTCGGCGCGCGGCACGAGGGCTGCGACCGAGTCGATGACGAGGATGTCGAGAGCGCCGGAGCGAATCAGCATGTCGGCGATCTCGAGCGCCTGCTCACCCGTATCGGGCTGCGACACGAGCAGGGCGTCGGTATCGACGCCGAGCTTGCGTGCATATTCCGGATCGAGGGCATGCTCGGCATCGATGAACGCGGCGATACCGCCGGCGGCCTGAGCGCTGGCCACCGCATGGAGCGCCACCGTGGTCTTACCCGAGGACTCCGGGCCATAGATCTCGACGACACGGCCACGGGGCAGACCACCGATACCGAGCGCCACATCGAGGGCGATCGACCCGGTCGGGATCACGGCAATCGGAGCGCGCGCCTCCTCCCCCAGGCGCATCACGGAGCCCTTGCCGAAGTTCTTGTCGATCTGCGCCAGTGCGAGCTCGAGCGCCTTCTCGCGATCGTGTGCCTGTGCTGCCATCTTGGTCCCCTTCATCGTGTCCCGTCCTATTGTCGACGACGCTATATCCGGGCACCGACACATTTCGCTGCCACGACCGCGGACCCGCCGAACCTGTGGATGAAAACGGCGCCTGTGGACAGACGCACTTCACCGTCGAGCACCTTCAGCATAGGGGAACATCTGTTCGAATTCACCCAGAATGTGTTCGATCAACGACGTACTGCGGGTACGTCGAACTCCTCACACAGCGCCCTCCACACCGCACGAGGCTCCTGACCTGCTTCGATCGCCTGCACAGCGGTGAGACCACCCAACTCGAGCAGTATGTGGTCACGCAACAGGGCATCGCCGTACAGCTGCCCGAACTCGTCTCGGATCATCTCGTGGAACTCCGTCAATCGCACGCCACCACCGTAACGGCCCGACCGAACCGTCCGCAGCGACGTTCATACGTCAGCGAACTGTGTCCAGGCACACCGCGACCGGATCCTGCACGTCCGTCGCGGTGGCGGCAGCACGACGAGCCGCCACAGCGAACCTCGGTTCCGCCAGTATCGTTTCGACCGCGTTCCGGACCGCCACAGCATCGAGCGGCCGGACCACCACTGCACTCCCCTGCCGCGCGGCCCGATTCGCAAGTTCCCACTGATCGCCTTCGCCCGGCACGATCACCGCAGGCACCCCGGCGCTCAATGCCTTCGCGAGCATCCCGTGCCCGCCACCGCACACCACGACATCCGCATCACGAAGCAGGACGTCCTGACGACCCTGCCCTGCTACCGCCCATTCGGGCAGCGCCTGCCCGGATGGGTCGAGCATCGTGGCCACGACACGCATCCCCAGCCCGTCGAGTCCCTCGCACACCGCGTCGAGCATCCCGACGACTCCGGTGGAGGCCGTCGACGGCGCGACCATCACGAGTGGCCCGTCCCCCGGAGGTGGTTCGAGAACGGTGTCGGTCGGCTCCCAGTGCAGGGGCCCCACGACGTGGGCATTCGTCGGCCAATCGGGTCGCGGCACCTCGAGCGCGGGCACGGTCGCGATGAGCCTCGCGTTCGGTCCCGGATCCTGGGCCTGCAGACCGATCCCGACGCGGGCAACAGAGCGTTCCCGTTCTCCCTGCCGCAACGACCGCGCCGTGAGTCCGCGCAGCACCACGTCGCGCGCCCGGCCACGCAGCCCCGTCCCCACCTCGAGTCCGCTGCCGATCGGCGGCAGACCACGCGACGGCAGGTACAGCGGATGCGGAGACAACTCGACCCACGGGATCCCGAGCCGCTCCGCAGCCATTCCCCCACCCGCAGTGATGACGTCGGAGACGACAAGGTCCGGAAGAAGCGCACTGAGATCGGGTAGCAGCAGGCTCGCGATATGCGCGGCCCGCTCGTGGATCTTCGAGCCCGCATCGCCGTCGTCGTCCTGCGGCCGCGGCGTCAGCCCTTCGAGGGGTGCCACGGTCACGCCGGGCACGTCGATGTCGAACCAGCGCTCACCGGTGAAGAGCACCGCCTCGTGACCGGATTCGGCGAACCGTTTGCTCAGCGCAATGGCCGGAATCGCATGTCCTGCATCGGGCCCGGCCACCAACGCCACTCGCATCTGCTCAGCGTGCCACACGAGCGCGGTCACGCGGTCACGCGGTCACGCGACGAGCCGACGGCAGGTCTAGCCTGCGAAGGTGTAGAGATCGAATCCCACTGCGTGGGGCGCAGGGAATCCGGGTAGCGGCGCGGACGCCATCTCGACCTGCGCCCGGGCCTGCTCCACCACATCGGTATCGGCGAGCGCCTCGAGGTACCGCCGGTGCGCGGCGAGCGACTCCACCGCAACCTCGACGGTGTCGGTGACATCGACTGCGTGCGTCGCGCCGGGGGTGTTGACCGCCGCCCACCGCACTCCCTGCCACGGCGCGAGCCCCTGTTCCACGGTGAGCTCCGGGAAGATCCATTCGTTGGCGGCATCGGATACCGCGTCGAGGACACTGAGGCCCAACGCCCGATGATCGGCGCTGTTCAGCGCTCCCGGGAACCAGGTGAGTCCGAAGTTCGCGGTCACGACCATCTCGGGCCGATGCCGTCGGATCGCCGCTGCCAGGTCTCGCCGCAGTTCCGGTCCGGCAACGAGTCGCCCGTCCGGATGACCGAGGAAGTCGACGGTCTCGACTCCGACGATCGCCGCCGATGCCCGCTCCTCTTCCTCCCGGAGCGGACCGCACTCCGCGGGCGGCAGGCCCGCTATCCCCGCCTCGCCGCTGGTGGCGAGGACGTACCGGATGTCCTTGCCCTGCCGAGTCCACCGGGCCACCGCGGCAGCCGCTCCGTACTCGATGTCGTCGGGATGAGCGACGACGACAATTCCCCTGGTCCAGTCCTCCGGCACATGTTCCATGCGTCCACTATGCGGTCTCGGTCAGACTCTCGTGATGTCGTCGCGCCGATTTCCCCCGGAGATGGCCTTGTACAGCATGTAGCCACCGAACGCGATCGCACCCAATACCAGGATCCCGAACAGGTGGTCGAACACGGCACCGATCACCGCAAGTCCGATCCACACGAGCACCACTACTCCGACAATTTTCCAGAACATCGTCTTCTCCCACCTCGTGCCTGAGCACGTTCTGTGTCGTACTCACACGATCCTGACACGTTGTTGACGGGAAAACAGCAGCTCAAAGCATAGATCAGGGAAAGATCAGGGGATACCCGCAGAACCCTGGAGTACCTCTCGGGGTCGGCGTTTCCCCAGGGTGGTGGTGCGGATCTCGCCGCCCACGCCTACGCTCTACGGGTTTGGTCCTCCTCTTGTCGGAAGCTGAGTGAACGTGTCCCCGAGCCCCCGCACCTCCGCCCGCGACCTGGCACAGATCGCGGTGTTCGCCGCCCTCATCATCGCTCTCGGTCTGCCTGGCCAGATATCGATCGGGTCCTCGGGTGTACCCATCACCCTGCAGACCCTCGGGGTGATGCTCGCCGGCGCACTGCTCGGTGCGCGCAAGGGCGTGCTGTCGGTGTCGACTGTGATCCTGCTCGGTCTTGCGTTGCCGGTACTCGCAGGTGGACGGACGACACTCACCTCTCTTGCCGGTCCCACTGCAGGTTTCCTGATCGGCTGGATCCCTGCGGTCTTGGTGATCGGCTGGCTCAGCGCCCGCATGCTCCCCCGCTACCGCGTTCTACCCGGTATCGCGGTGAACGTGCTCGGCGGCATCGTGGTGCTGTACGTGTTCGGAATCGCCGGCATGGTGCTACGAACCGATCTGACCGTGTGGGCCGCGGCCGCAGCCAACGTCACGTTCCTCCCGGGCGACCTCGTCAAGGCCGTCGTGGCCGCCGGCGTCGCCGCCCAGGTGCACCGGGCCTACCCGGCCCTGCTCATGTCCCCGGTCAGGTCTGCCCCCACAGCCGATCCCGCACACTGATCGCCGCAGCCACCCGATGAGTGAGATTCGATTCCAGCAGGTCCGCCACGCCTACGGCGAGCGCGCGGTCCTCGACGACGTGAACGTCACCCTCACCGAACAGCGCATCGGTATCGTCGGCGCGAACGGCAGCGGGAAGTCGACGCTCGCGCGGATGATCAACGGGTTGGTCGTCCCCACCTCCGGCTCCGTGTCCGTCGACGGACTCGACACCGACCGTAAAGGGCGCGAGGTGCGCAAGCAGGTGGGGTTCGTCTTCACCGATCCGGATCACCAGATCGTGATGCCGACGGTCTCGGAGGACGTCGCGTTCTCTCTGCGACGTAGCTCGCTCGGCAAGGCCGAGCGCAACGAGCGGGTCCGGCAGGTGCTCGACGACTTCGGCCTCGCCGCGCATCACGATCACCCGAGTCATCTCCTGTCGGGCGGCCAGAAACAGTTGCTCGCTCTCGCAGCGATCATGGTCACCGACCCCCAGGTCCTGGTCGCGGACGAACCGACCACCCTCCTCGACCTGCGCAACACCAAACTGATCGCTCGGACCTTCGCGAGCCTCGAACAGCAACTGGTGGTCGTGACCCACCACCTCGACCTACTGAGCGACTTCGACCGGGTCCTCGTCGTCGACTCCGGCCGCATCGTCGCCGACGATGCACCGGGTCCGGCGATCACGTACTACCGGGACCTCATCGGGTGAGCATCGTCGGGCTGCACCATCCCGGAACCTCGCTGCTGCATCGCACATCAGCGGGGGTCAAGCTCATCGTCATCGCGCTCGTGATCGTGGCCCTGACCCTGTGGATCCGGCAACCGTGGCAGGTGCTTCCCTGCGCAGTCGTCGTCGCGGGTATGTACGCGTTCGCCCGCATCCCGGTACGTCTTGCCGTGACGCAGTTGCGACCGCTGCTGTGGATGCTCGGGATCATCGCGGTGTTCCAAGTGATCGTGGCGGGGTGGGAACGTGCCGTGGTGATCTGCGGGTCGTTGTTCCTGGCGATTGCTCTCGCGCTGCTGGTCACGCTGACCACCCGTATGACGGACATGCTCGACGCGATCGTCGCGGGCGTGCGGCCGCTCCGTCGGCTGGGTGTGGATCCGGATCGCGTCGGTCTCGTCCTCGTGATGACGATCCGCTGTATTCCGCTCCTCGGTTCGATGGTCGCCCGCGTCACCGAGGCGCGCAAAGCACGTGGGCTGGGCTTCTCGTTGCGGGCTCTGGTGGTACCCGTCGTGGTGGGTGCACTCATGACCGCAGAGGCCATGGGAGAGGCCCTCGCGGCACGTGGTGTCGACGACTGACCGGTTCGAATGCCCGAGGGCACGGAACGGAACGGCAGTTCAGTGCCGGTGGCGCTGCTGGATCTGCTCGATCTCCCGCCAGGACTGTGCCCAGCTCTCGAGGCGATCCGAGGCGTCGATGAGTTCGTAGCGATGTCGGTCGAGTAGCTCCATCGACCGGGTTCGTTCGGGCGCTGCGGCGAGTTTCGCGGCAGCGGACACGAGCTGTTCGTACTGATCGACGCCCGAGTCGAGCCGCTCGCCTGCCGTCGAGATGGCGGGACCGAGATGAGCTCCTGCAGCCGCACTGGAGCGGGCTGCCGATTCGAGGGCCACGACGTCGTCGGCCACGCTGTCGAGCGCTGCGGACGCCGACCGTGCCGCCACCCCGATCTCCTCGAGATCGTCGCCTGCCACCGCACCCGACTTCGACACCACAGCGAGCAGCCGCGCAAGACTCTGCTCGTCGTTCGACAACCGTTCCATAGCCGCTCGGGCCACCGACCCCACGGGCGGCAACGACCTGCGACCCGGAAGCGAGGGCGGCATCGGCACCGAGTCGAGACGGCGGAACCGGCGCACCGCGAACGCCGCGGGAACCGCAAACACCGCGGTCGCGCCACCAGTGGCCACGATCGTCCAGTCGGGGGCCGACGCCGCCAGCAGAGTCGCTGTGCCGACCCCCCACGTGCCGGCGGCCGCGCCGAAGAATCCGGCACGCCGACGCGCGCGGCGCCTCTGGCGCCGCAGCTTCGCTGCTGGATCCCGCCATCGACGTGCGGCCTCGACTGCAGCATCTGTGGCGTCTCTGAGCGCGGCAACGGCCGGACCGGGAGTCACTC